>NZ_AMYT01000008.1 GCF_000313915.1 Catellicoccus marimammalium M35/04/3 | reverse complement strand
TCTAACTAAAAAATCTTTCTAGACTATTTTTCCACTCTGAAAAACCTCTGAAACCTAGGATTTCTATCCTAGGTTTTTTTATAAAATAAATAAAAGAGCATACTGACGAAAAAAGATATTTGATACTTATGATACAATAAAGGAGGAGATGATGAAGGATGTATTTATATAAAGATAGAGGATTTTATAATCCAAAAGATTTAGCAATTTCAGTAATTGGGGGAAAATGGAAAATTCCTATTGTTTGGCATTTATTACATTATGAACCACTACGACTAAGTGAACTAAATAAATATATGCCTCAAGTCACACAACGAATGTTAATTCGTCAATTACGTGAATTAGAAGAAGATGGGATTATTGAACGTACCGTTTATCCTGTTGTTCCACCCAAAGTAGAATATCATTTAACAGAAATTGGGCATGACTTAGCTCCGGTAGTGGATGCGGTTTGTGATTGGGGAGAAGAGTTTGTTAAAAAGAATGAATTGGAAGAAGTAGATGAGCTACCTCCTGTCTTTTAAAATAGAAAAAAGGAAGCAATACTGACATGACCCTCAAAAGTTAGAGAAAACTTTTGGGGGTTATTTTTATTCGATTAAGTAAAAAGTAAAAATAAGAAATCTAGATATATAGTTAAAGAATTTTATTCTTTATGTCTAATTAATGAATTAGGAATTTATCAGTTGATTTGGAGTCTAAAACTAAATGATTATATTCTTTTATAAGAGCACTTATTCAAGCAATTAAAAAATATATTGATTATTACAACAATGATTGAATCAAAATAAAATTAAATAACCTGAGTCCTATTGAATATAGAACTCAGGTTACGGATATGAAGTGAATATAAGTTTACTAAAAATTTAAATATGTGTCTGACTTTTAGAGTTCACTTCATTAAACTACTCTTTTTACTTATAAAGAAGAAACCGCTTTTTCAATGGAAGGCTCTTCTAATAAATTTTCCATTAAATGAATGTCCTCATTTGCATCAAGGACAATCCCATAATCTTGATCGACATTAAAATTAAAAATGATATGGGAAGGTAAACTTGTTACTCCCATTTGTTGGGCTAATTCTTGATTTCGTTGTACTCTTTCTTTAGTTAAGGCAGAACCTTTACGTTTATAAAAACGAGGTAAACAAATATCTAAAGAGCGCAATACTTGATCTGAAAGCTCACGTGAATAGGGAACTTCCTGTAATAAAGGATTGATATCTCGGAGATATTTTGCTGCCTTACAACGATTAAGAGTCGCAAGAGCTTCATAATCAAGAGCTAGATTATATACAGTATCCATTCCATGATTATAATTTTTCAAACAACGATTGGTTGTATTCTTTTGTACATAATCACAAATTAAATTGAAGTTGGTAATGGGAATGATGTGAAACTTATATTTTTGTTCTTGCTGTTGAATTAAATCATAAATATATTCAGTTCTCTTAACACTACAAACATCCATTGGATTGATAAAACAATAAATTTCTACCATATCCATTTTCCTCCTCTTCATATTGGTCTAACTCTATTTTAGCGAAAAGGAAAATTAGGAGCAAGAAAAGTGACTATTAATTTTCTTTTAAGCTGTTTGCTTGGCTTGCACGAGCGATTTTTGGCATCGATGGACGATAAGGAAGGTGAAAATGGTTTAAAAAGGCTTCAAAATAGGATTTTCCTTCGATTTCATCGGTGACTTCTATCTCTAATTCGTAATCTTCTTTTCCATGATAGAAACTGTGGTCAATCATAATTACTGCCTCATTACTCAATTTTTCTTCCCAACGTTCGGTTGTTAATTCGGCTAAAATTTGTAATTGGTCTAGACAGATATTACGGTAGACCAATTCTTTTTTCATCTCTTCTGGAAGGAGAGTTAGTGGAGAAACTTTATTTTCAGCAATTAACGCGTGTTGTGCTTTTGTAAGAGGAAAAGTATGTTCGATGTTTCCTTCTTTGGTTTTTACTTTTAATGTCCATTCACCAGTATGTTCAAACATACGCAAGCGAAAAGCACTGTGTTGATCTTTAATTTGATGATCTGGGGTGTCAAAATAAATATTCGTTTGAATTTCTTTTTTGGCTTTTGGGAAGGTGTAGACTAAATGTTCAAATTCTTCTTTTGTTAATAGGGTTTTAAATTCAATTTCTAATGATTCCATCGTATAACGATCCTTTCTTTGCTTTCTCTTTCCATTTTATCATTTTTCTTTTGGAAAAGAAGAAAGTAAGAATTTTTCAGAAAAAATATGATAGAATGATACATGGTATCAAGAGAGGAGGAACGAAATGGAAAATTGGAAAGAATTTTTAGCGCCTTATGAGCAAGCAGTAACCGAATTAAAGGTAAAACTTAAAGGAATTCGCAAACAATATCAAGAACAAAAAACACATGCGCCCATTGAATTTGTGACGGGTCGTTTAAAAACAAAAGAAAGTATTTTAGATAAATGCGAACGTCGTAATATTGCCTTAGAAAATATCGAAGAAGAAATGCAAGATATCGCAGGATTACGCATTATGTGTCAATTTGTCGATGATATTTATGAAGTGATTTCGCTATTAAAAGAGCGTAATGATATGAAAGTTGTTAAAGAAGTCGACTACATTTCCAATACAAAGGAAAGTGGTTATCGTTCCTACCATTTGATTATTGAATATCCTGTAGAGTTAATTACAGGAACAAAAAAAGTTTATGCAGAGATTCAAATTCGTACTTTGTCTATGAATTTCTGGGCAACGATTGAACATTCTTTAAATTATAAATATCAAGGAGAATATCCAGAAGAAATTCGTCATCGTCTACGTCGTGCAGCGGAAGCTTCTTATCGCTTAGATGAAGAAATGTCTGAGATTCGTGATGAAATTCGAGAAGCACAACGCTACTTTTCAGGAAAACGTCAGGAGAATTAATTATGAAGGTATGGATTATCCACAATGACCAAGAAAAGTCATTGTATTGTACAAAAAAATTACAAGAAAAATTAGCGAGAACAGAGCTTATTTTAGATCAAGAACATCCCGATGTCGTAATTACCATTGGTGGAGATGGCACACTCCTAGGAGCCTTTCATCAATATGAAGACCAATTAGATCATGTACGCTTTACAGGGGTACATACAGGGCATTTAGGATTTTATACGGATTGGCGTGATTATGAATTAGATGAGTTAGTCGAAAGTTTACTTTGTGACCAAAAAGAATCCGTTAGTTATCCATTATTAGAAGTGACCGTTCATTGTAGAAAGCATGAACCTCGTACTTTTGTTGCTTTGAATGAATCTACGGTACGTTGTATCCACCAAACATTGATTGCAGATATTGCCATTCAAAAAGAATGGTTTGAACGCTTTTTAGGAGATGGATTAGCATTATCTACGCCTACAGGTTCTACTGCCTATAACAAAAGTTTAGGAGGAGCTGTGATTGAGCCAACCATGAATGTTTTTCAACTTACCGAAATGGCAGCTCTTAACAACAGTGTCTTTCATACATTAGGTTCTTCAATGATTTTACAAGGAAGCGAACGAGTGGATATTCATTTAGAAGAAGATAAAGAATATATCGTAACTATCGATCAAAAGACGTATACTTTAAACGATTTACAATCTTTATCTTATACGTTATCAAAGAAAAGAATTCAATTTGCTAAATATCGTCACACTCCATTTTGGAAACGAGTGAAGGCGGCATTTTTAGAATAGGGATAGAAGATGAAATTTCAATATACATATCAAAAAGAAGCACCACAAGCGATTAAATATTACGTTCAAGAATTGGGTTTGTCTCGAGGATTGTTGGCAAGAATTAAGTTTCAAGGTGGCAAAATTACGGTTAATGATAAGGAAGAGAATGTTTTATATCTTTTACAAAAAGGAGATGTATTGGAATTAACTTTTCCTAGGGAGGAGAGTTGTGATCATTTAACATTAGATCCTACTCCGTTAGATATTTGTTTTGAAGATGAACATTTTTTGATTATTCATAAACCTGCAGGAGTTCCCAGTATTCCTGTACGTCGTTATCCTGAAGGAACGATGGTGAATCGAGTGAAAAATTATTATTTCACTCAAGGATATGAAAACCAACAAGTCCATGTGGTCACTCGTTTGGATAAAGATACTTCAGGCTTGATGTTACTTGCCAAACATAGTTTTGCTCATGCTAAAATGGATGTTTGTTTACGGGAAAAAACATTGAAAAAACAATATATTGCTTTTGTGGAAGATCAAAATCAAGTGTTAAAAGAACATGATTGGATTAAAGCTTCGATTCGTAGAAAAGCCAATTCTACGGTAGAAAGAGAAACTTGTACGGAAGGCGGACAGACGGCGTTAACAGAATATAAGCGTTGGTTTGTTCACCCAAAAGTTTCTGGTGTGAAAGTTCAATTACATACCGGAAGAACACATCAAATTCGTGTTCATTTCTCTTCGCTTGGCTGTCCTTTATTAGGAGATACGTTATATGGAGGAACAGCAGATTTTCCAAGACAAGCACTACATTGCCAGTCTCTTCGCTTCATTCATCCATTTACAGAGAAAGAAATTGAAATAACAGCACCTTTACCACAAGATATGCAACAATTTTTAGAACAACAAAACATAAAAATCGATTGACATCATTAGAAAACGATGATAATATAAATAACGTAGTCAATCGGGTTATTAGCTCAGTTGGTAGAGCAGCTGACTCTTAATCAGCGGGTCGTGGGTTCGAGACCCTCATAACCCATCATATGAGCGCAAAGCACTTCTAAAAATGTGAATTACGTTTTAGAAGTGCTTTTATTTTTTTAGGGGGGAAAGTATGGCAAAGAAAAGACGAAAAAAACATGGATTAGATACAAGAAGTTGTCTTTTGATTGCAGGAGTCTTTTTTATTTTATTTGGCTTACTCGCAATTTTTCGTGTCGGATTTTTAGGAATGGTGATGGCAAATATTTTCCGCCTTTTAGTGGGAAATAGCTATCTTTTATTAGCTAGTCTTTTAGTTTTATATGGAGGATATTTAGTTCTCTTTCAAAAAGAACCAACCTTTGAACAACGTCATTTATTATATGGTGGATTACTGTTATATGTTGGAATTTTACTTTGGATGACTACGTATTTTTCCCAAGACTTTAATGATGAATCTCGTCGTCATATGATTCATATTTTATGGCAAGCAACCACGGATGATATTCGAATGAATATGATTACCCAAAACTTAGCGGGTGGGATGATTGGAGCTTTCTTATATGAAGGAGTCCATTTCCTTGTCGCTCAAGTGGGAACTTACATTGTTAGTGTGCTTTGCATTGTCGGCGGGGTGATTCAATTATTCCATCTAAATCTTTCGATGATTGCTGATTTTTGTTATCAAGCAGGAAGGAGCTTGATTACTTACGGAGAACATTTGCAAAATCGCAAAGCCGACTGGCAAGAAGAACGTCGTAAATTACAAGAAGAAAAACGAAAACAAAAAAATCAAGAAGATTTAGAAAAAGAGGAACAAGAAACTTGGGAAGAAGAACCTGAAGTGGAATGGGAACCCATTGAAGAAGAAAGCGAAGAATTTTGGGATGATGAAGATTCTTTCCCAGATTTAGAAGATGATTTATTACTTGATGAACCAAAACCAACGAAAAAAGAAAGTGTAACAAAAAATGACAATATAATAGAAGAAACAGAACCAATGACCTTCTCTATCCAAGAAGATGCAGACTATCAATTGCCGTCTGTTGAGCTATTAAATCACGTTGCTCCTGCTGATCAAAGTGGAGAACGTAAAATTGTAGAGAAGAAGAAAAAAATCTTAATGAAGACGTTTGAAAGTTTTGGGGTAGATGCTCGAGTCGAAAGTGTCCATTTGGGACCTTCGATTACTAAATTTGAAGTTCGCCTAGCCGTTGGGGTGAAAGTAAGTAAAATTGTCAATTTAGCCGATGACTTAGCCTTAGCTTTAGCCGCAAAAGATGTGCGTATTGAAGCACCGATTCCTGGGAAATCATTAATTGGGATTGAAGTACCGAACCAAACGATTCGTATGGTCACCGTACGAGAAATTATTGAAGAACGTGGTATTCAACGAGATAAATTATTGAATGTCCCACTAGGAAAAGATATTTCTGGTGATGTTATTAGTTGTAATTTAGCAGAAATGCCACACTTATTGATTGCCGGTTCAACCGGTAGCGGGAAATCTGTTTGTATCAATGACATCATTATTAGTTTGTTAATGCAAGCGAAACCCAATGAAGTAAAACTATTAATGATCGATCCAAAAATGGTAGAGCTAAGTGTGTATAATGGCATTCCACATTTATTAACACCAGTAGTAACTGATCCAAGAAAAGCTAGTCAAGCATTACATAAGGCAGTAGAAGAAATGGAACGTCGTTATGATTTATTTGCTAAAGAGGGCGTTCGTAATATGAAAGGATATAATCAACGTCATCCAGAAGAACCATTACCTTATATGGTCATTATTGTTGATGAGTTGGCAGACTTGATGATGGTCGCAAGTAAAGAAGTAGAAGATTCAATTATTCGTTTAGCGCAAAAAGCACGTGCCGCAGGAATTCATATGATTTTAGCAACACAACGTCCATCGGTAGATGTTATTACAGGATTGATTAAAGCGAATGTTCCTTCAAGAATTGCCTTTGCGGTTTCCAGTGGTACCGATAGCCGTACGATTCTTGATAGTAATGGTGCAGAAAAATTACTTGGAAAAGGAGATATGTTGTATTGTCCAATTGGTCAAAATAAACCGACTCGTGTCCAAGGAGCTTTCATTTCTGATGAAGAAGTAGAAACCGTAATTGACTTTATTACTGAGCAACAAGGTCCACAATATATTGAAGCAATGACACCAACTGAAGAACCACAAGTGACAGAAGAAAATAGTGTTCATCCTCGTTTCGATGAAGCAGTAGAAATTATTCGGGAAGAACAGAAAGCGAGTGTGTCTTTAATTCAACGTCGTTTACATATTGGATATAATGCGGCAGCGAATATTATTGAAGAAATGGAAAACCGTGGTTTTGTTGGTCCAAGTCAAGGAAGTAAACCACGAGAAGTCTATTTACCAAAGGAAAATGACGAAGAATTGTAAAAAATTTTTGCGAATAGAAAAAATCAATATAGTTTTTGAAAGAAAATGAGGGATTTTCTCATTTTTCTTTGAAGTTACATTTAGATAAGACACTTTTGTGCACTAAGTTACACAAAGAAAATGATATTTAAAGAATAATTCACAATTGAAACCCTTGATTTATCAAGGGTTTTCAATTTTTTACGAAAATTTGAAAAAATCATTTAAAAGTTGACAGTGTAAAAGTGTAGCCATAAAAAAATTTTTTGTATATAATTCTTATTGTAGCGAGGGTGATAGGGGTATGACTCTCAAAACAAGAAATAGAAATATAAACGTAAAGGGGTTATAAATCATGAAATCATTAAAAACTTTAGGCGCAGTTGCATTATTATCAACTTCAATGCTAGGAGCAGCTACAAGCTTTGCTGCATCAGCTGAATATGAACCAAATCCTAGTGAAGCTAAAACACCTGTAAATGCTAAATTTAAATTACCTGATAATGGTGGGGAAAACCCAGATCCATCAAATCCAACAGATCCAGAACATCCAGATAAAAATCCAGATGGAAACAAACCATTAGATCCAAAAGGACCATTTGGTATTGCTTATGTTCCAAATCGCTTTGAAACAAAGAACTTTGACGAAGGTGAAGTATTAAACGAATCTGGAGAACAAAATTTTGAATTTAAGACAATTGATGCTCGTGTAGGGGTTAAAGATAAAACTCGTACTCAAGGTGGTTGGACATTAAAAGCACGTTTAGATTGGACAGGTACAGCATTACCAGGTTCAAAAATTTTAGCAAATACAGATAATCAAGTTCAAATTAACAAAGGTGAAGGTCAATATGAACCAACATCTGAAGTTACAACTCAATCAAACTTATTAATTAATAACCAAGATTCTGTAATCATGTCTGGACAAAACTTATCAGGTGATGAAGTGTATAATTCAACATTTGATTTACAATTAAAAGATCCAAAATTACAAATTGCAGACGCTGGTAAAGTACATGAAGGTACTTATACAGGTAATGTAACTTGGACATTGGCTGCAACTCCAGTCTATTAAGTCGAAATGAAAATAGCATAAGAGAGGGAACATTCTTCCCTCTTTTCTTTTTATGTAATACAAAAGTGAGGAGTATTTAAAATGAAAAAAAAGTATAAATTCCTACTTCTAATAGGAATGGTTTTTTCTATGTTTTTAAGTACAAAAATGATTTTTGCGGGAGAAGAAGATGTTGCTAAAGAAGGATTCACGATTGCACGTGTAGATAATCCAGCACAGGTTAATACAAGGGATACCGTCGATTCCTACTATTTATATGAAAAACCAGGAACAGAAGGCGAAGCGAAGATCAAAATTATCAATAATGATGCTCGACCAAAAAAAATTGATTTAACCATTACAGATGCGAATACCAACCGTAATGGAATTACAGATTATTCTGGAACGATTCCGAATTATAAATTATTGAAAACACCGTTAACTTCCTTAGTAGATTGGAAGAAAAAAACGATTGACTTGGGACCAAATGAAGTGCGTACCGTTACCGTGAAATTTAAAATGCCAAAAGAAAAATTTAAAGGAATTATTGCTGGAGCAATTAATGCTTATGAACATCAAGGTACAAATAATGGAAAACAAGGAATTTCCATGGGAGCTAAATATGGTTATTGCTTAGGATTAGTTCTGACAAATACGAACTATCAACATATTACAGAAATGTCTGCTTTAGAATTAGGAGATGTGGGACCAAAATTAGATTATGGTCGTAAAGTAATTCAAGCGGATATTGTAAATCCTCAACCCTATTTATTTGTTTCTAAAAAAGTTTGGGGTAGTGTGAAATCTTTAGATGATAATAAAGTGATTTTGAAAAATTCAATGAATAATGTGCGTATCGCACCTTATCAAATGTTTCCGTTCCAATTTGACTATGGTCGTCAAGATATGAAACCAGGGTCTTATTTATTAGTAGTAGATGTTAAAGATAAAAATCGTACATGGCATTTTGAACGTAAATTTGTGATTAAAGCTGATCAAGCAAAAAAAATTAATGAAAAATCAGTGTTTAAAGTCTTTATTCCAAAATGGTTACGTTATTCCTTATTAATCTTATTAATTATTACAACTATCATTACAATTTATCTAGGATTCCGTAAGCCAAAACAATTGGAAGAAGCACAAGAACAAACAACAGAAGAAGTAGAAACAACTTCAACAGATAATAAATAATAAAAAGTTGCTATGTCGATAGGGGTATAAACATAGGAGACAACTATGAATAGGGTACAATTACAAAAACAATTTATCTTACAGTGGATACTTATACTTTGTATCGGAGTGATAGTATGTGGCGGAATTCAAACAGCACAAGCTTTTGTAGATAATGAAGGACATGCTGCAACAGTGGGTGTACGTTTTAATCGACCATTACATATGAAAGAAGTTTTACATCCAGACAAAGAGCTAATGGAACAGTTAGAAAGAGAACATCGTCAATATGCAGAGGGGAAGCATATTGCGATGACAACAGAGGAAGGAAAATTTATTGCGATGCTAATAGGATATAGTTTAATTATCATTGCAGGAATACAATTTTTTAAAGGGAGGAACATGCGATCATGAATCACTATATGTTTCCGATTATTGAATTAGCATTATTCATTGTTTTGATTATTGCTAATATCATCTTAATCTTTAGAGACTATAAAAGAAGATTATTGATTAATGAGGAGAAAGAAAAGAAAGTTTCTTTGATTCCAAATACTATTAATATTATATTAATTGTGGTGGGAATTGGACTTTCAATTTACGAAATCTATTTAATTTATTCTCAATTACATTCTTAGAGGAGGGAGTACATAATGAAAAAATTTGTTGGAATTAGTTCAATTTTATTACTCTCTAGTGTATTAGCGAATACTGGCGTTTCTCTTGCTTCTGCAGCAGAAACAAAAGAAGAAGCAAAAGTGATAGATACAACAAAAAGTAAGAAGGAAAAAAAGTCTTCTTCTGACGATACGTCAGATAGTAGTACAGAAGAAAAGGATGCACGTGATATTGCCTCTACATCAACTACCGACTCAACAGAAGAATCTTCTGTGGTAGAAGAAGTGGATGGTACACCAATGTTACAAGATCCGACAAAGGATTTGATGGATAAAATCACAGAATCAGCAAAGGAAGAGTCTTCTAGAGATAATAAAGATAAGGAAATCAACAAAGCAGATGAAAAAGTGAAAGATGAGGCATCAAGATCACTTTTAAGAAAATCTTCAAGAAAACTTGCTCTTGATGATTGGCACTGGGATTTTGAGACTATTAGCGGTAAAGCAGTTGTAGTACTAAAAAGTTTAAAAAATCCAAAAGCTGAACATGTTAGTGTACCTTCAGTTTATAAAAATTCTTTGAGTGGTCAACTAAAACCATGTTATTTAAGTAAAGATGCTTTTAAAGGAAACAAATATATTAAGTCAATAACTTTTGAAAAAGCTATTTATCAAGGTCCTTATAGTGCTCGTTTATATGATCCTAGAACAAATAGAGAAGTTTATGATGGATCATATTTGTTTTCTCATATGCCCAAATTAACTTCAGTTGATTTTTCTGGAATTGACATCCGGAGAATTACAGATTTCTCTTATATGTTTCTAGAAGATAAATCGTTGGTTAATTTAACAGGACTTTCAACATTAGATGTAAGTAGTGGAAGAAAATTTGTAGGAATGTTTCAAGGTTGTGAGAATTTACGTCAAGTAGATATTAATCACTGGGATCTTTCTCAAGCTGAAACCTTACAATCAATGTTTCAAAATTGTAAGAGCTTAACTGATTTATCAGGTTTATCTTTATTGGATGTAAGGAATGTTACTGATTTTTCTGGAATGTTTCGTTATTGTGAAAGTATTCGACAAGCAGATTTAAGTCGTTGGCACTTTAATCAACGCCAAAGCGTAAATTTAAATTCTATGTTTCAAGCTTGTCGTAAATTAATGGAGATTCGATTAGCAAATTTACCTAATCGTGTAAATTTAAATGATATTTGTCAAGGAACTCCAGTAGTTTATGCTCAATTATTATTTGCTAGAGATAGTTATCTTGCCTCAAATGTTAATGGGGCATTTAGTTTAAATGACTTAGGAATGCCTTATATACCATTAGCAATCTATTCTAACTCACAAAGTTTCTTAATTCATAAAGAAGTTAGTAAGGATGATCTACGCTACTATACATATCGTCGTAATTTTGCTGGCGATGGACGTGTATTGCCATTTATTTTAGTAAGTGGACAAGGTTTATTTAAAAATGCGCCATATGTATCAGAATTCGATACTTCTTTATCTGTTCACTTCAAAGATGAAAAAATTTGTATGTTAGATGGGATTACGAATGGTTATGCAACAAATGTGAATCCTATTCAACAATTAAGTAATCCACAAAAATCAATTGAGGATGTGATTCAAAAAGTAAAACCATATCCAACGATTCAAGAACAAAAAGATCCAATACGAGAAGATAAAAGTCGTTTCTTTAATAATTATTATAAAGATGAAACAAAGGGACGTTTGAGTGGAAAAGATAAGGTATTTAAAGGAGCTCCAGCATACTTAAGAAATATTTTTGCTAAAGTGACAGCACAATATGTACCAGTGAATCCAGAAATGTCTCCAGGACATGCGATTGATAGTAAAAATCCAAATAGTAAAGATTGGCCAGAAAATCGTATGCCACAAGGGAATTTAGGCTTCTGTTATCAACCAGATAATTTAACTACAAAAACAGATGTGGTATTGGATGATAAAGATAAATCAACTCCATTAGTTTCTGGTTCGCAACAAAACTTTCACTTAGGAGTACGTGATTTTACGAATACTCCAACACCATGGAGTGTTAATGCTACCTTGACATGGAATACGCCCATTTTAAATGATGCTACCATCACTGGGAAGGGTGGTCCTATTAAGAAAAATATGAATAATATTGATAATAAGACTAACGCGCCAAAACCATTTAATGATGGTCAATTAAATCCTTACGATGGGAAAAATGTTACCTCCACAATTATGAGCGGCTTTACTTTACAGAATGGAAAGACAATTCAATTAATGAAGGCAGATGGTAGACAACCACAAAACTTTTATGACTTAACATTAGGAAATTTAACTTTAAATACAAAGGATAATGGTCACATTTCTCCTAAATCGTATAGTGGTCAAATCGACTGGAACTTAACGACAGGACCAAATGGCAACTAAGAAAAGACTTTTACAGTTCCTGTTTTTAATTACAATCGGAGTGGCATCCTTATTTCTACATGATGCAAGTTGTAACGCCACTTCGATTTTTAGTGTTTTTCCAGTTGAAAATGATGCCCACCAGGTAGGGACAGAAGATAGTTATTTTAATCTTTTAGAAAAACCTGGTGAAAAAGATGTTTTAAAAGTTAAGATTATCAACCCATCTAAAAAAGCTCAAAAGTTCATGGTGACTTTGACGGATGGAAATACTAATGATGAAGGTCAAATTGATTACAGTGGATCAAAAGAAAATAGTAAGCAATTGAAAGCAAGTTTTACGGATATTGCTAAAAATCCTCAACCTATCGTTGAAGTTGGAAAAGAAAGTACAAAAACGATTGAAATTCCGTTTACCATGCCAAAAGCTAGTTTCTCTGGGGTGATTCTTGGTGGGATTACCGTACGAGAAGTAAATCCATCTTCTTTTAATACGTATAGCTATACGATTGGTGTAGTTTTGATGAATCATCGCTATGATTCTATTAACAAGAAAAAATCGATGCAAAAAGAAGATATTGATTATGACAAAAATCAAGAAGCGTTTATCGTACGTTTGATTAATCCAAGTGGATTTCTTTCGACAGATAATGAACTAGAAATTGAAGTTGAAAATGTATGGGGACAGAAAGTCTATTCTTATGAAAAAGAAGATATCGACATTGCTCCTCATCAAGAGTTTAGTATGATGACCGATAAATTACCACACTTTTTCTATCGCTGGGAAGTAAAAATCAATCAAGTAGAAAAGACTTTTTATAGTCTTCATTTTGGCGACAAGGTGATTTATTGTTCTCCGATTCAATTGATGGTTCCTATCTTAGTTCTTTTATTGATTATTGTAGGAATAACTTGGTTATTTGTTCGTCGTTATTACAAAGAAAAATTGAATTAACTACTGAAATTCGTTATAATGTGATTATGCGATGAGTTGACATTCACAGTAATGTGAAACGACCTACTTCAGCGATATCATTCGCACTAACGGATTTTAGGAAGTAGTACTGAAATCGATGTGGAAGATTTCAGTAGACAGAAATGTCGTCATTAAAAAGACATCCTATTATAGGATGTCTTTTTTTATTTATCTAAAGAATTTGATGCTTCAATAATGAGGCATTTTACTTGGAAAATGCCAAAAAAGTGAAAAGAAAAAATCCACTCCTCATCTATCGAGAAGTGAATATACCAACACTCTTTTTCACCCTCATCCGAAGGTATCTTTATTGTATATCGTTTAGTGTAGAAAATAAAATAATATGTATATTCTGGATAAGAAAATAGGTTGTCTTTAAAAAAAATAAATTTTTTTAGAAAAAATAAAGGTAAAAATCAAGAAAAATACAGAAAAAAGAAAACAGTGAAAATCACGTTAAAATACACACTAATAAAGGAAAAAATGATGAGAGTTACACAGGTTACGCATAAAGTTAATGCTTCTTTAAGTTCTATTTCTTAGACTCTTTTTTGTGCACAATTGTATGGAAAGGAGGAAATGATGTGATTATCGTTAATCGACGAGAATTAAAATTTGCGATCAGTGAGTGGGACTATTATCAATTGCAAGCGCAATTATCAGAATTATTAAACCCAGATCCTCATAATGGTGTTGAAGGATATAGCATTCGCAGTTTATATTTTGATTCTCTATTTTCGGCAGATTATTACGCCAAAATGGATGGTGAAGAAGAACGAAAAAAGATTCGTTTACGAATTTATCATCCCGATGACCAAGAAGTAAAATTAGAAATTAAAAGGAAAATGAATATCAGTCAGAGAAAAGAGACCGTAACGATTTCACGTGAAGATGCTAAGGAATTGATTCAATGTAATTATGGAGTGCTATTAAACTATGATAATCCAGTGGCACAAACCGCTTATAATATTATGACTACAGAACAGTATGTGCCTAAAGTATTGATTGATTATCGAAGAAAAGCATTCATTCATGAAGAAAATAAAATTCGTGTGACGTTGGATAGTGATATTCGTTCGAATGAATTTGACTTTGATCTTTTCTCAAAAGATGTATATTGTACCCCAGTATATGATCATTGGCATGCTCTATTAGAAATTAAATATGATGGCGATTTTTTCCAATGGATCTCGGGTGCGTTAGTAACCCATGATAGTGTCTATCAGTCATTAAGTAAATATTGTGTCGGTCGTAAATTTTTCGATAACTATTTATCTTAGGAGGAACTATGAAAGAAAAACTATATGACTATTTAGTAAACAACAATAGCCAAGTTGGCGTATTAAAAACCGTAGAGATTTTATTATTTACTGTTTTAGTAGCTGCTATTATTTTTTTTACTTATCGCTACACTTATATTGGTGTGATGTATAATCGTAAGTTTAATGTTTCATTAGTAATGCTTTGTGTCATTACTGCCATGGTTATGATTGTTATTGGTAGTAATATTGCACTATCCCTTGGGATGGTAGGGGCTCTTTCTATTGTCCGCTTCCGTACAGCGATTAAAGACTCAAGAGATACGATGTATATCTTTTGGTCGATTTGTGCAGGGATTTGTTGTGGAACACAAAGCTATATGATTGCCTTAATTGGAACGATCTTTTTAGCTTTAATTGCGATTTTCTTTAGCTTTGGGAAATTTGGTTATGAATCTCGTTATGTCTTAATTATTCGTGCAACACGTAATCATGAAGAAGAAATTATGCAGACGATTTTCCAAACGTTTAAAGATTCGCAAATGAAGGCTAAAAATACTCGAGAAAATCAATTAGAACTTGTTTATCAAATTCAATTGAAACGCTCTGATGATAAAGGAATTGTCCAAAAATTATATGATATTGACGGTGTAAATACAGTGAATTTAGTTGCCCAAAACGGCGAAACGATTGGGTGATATTATGTCAGATACACAAAAGAGATGGTTAAAAGTAGCTTTCCTTTTTTGTTTGACTATCATTGTTGGGTGTCTTTTTTTAGAATGGGACGTTAAGCATTCAGAAAAAGATAGCGTAGAAAAGCATCCGCATAAGAGAAATGAACCTACTTATACTCTTCCAGTAATTACGATTGATATGAAACAAGATGAGCATATTCGTCAAACTAAAGCAGGGGTAGTTTCTGATGAAGTGGATGCTAAAATTAATGTTTATGATGAAAAAGAAAATCATTTATCTGACCCTGTTTCAGAGAAATACCAAGGGAAAATTCGAATTCGCGGAAATTCTACCCGACTTGTACCCAAAAAACAATATAAGATTAATCTTTTAACCAAAAAAGGAAAAGAAAGTCCAGAATCTTTTTTAGGCTTACCTCCGAATAATGCTTGGGTTTTAAACGGACCTTTTGAAGATAAATCGTTTATTCGTAATAGTCTAGCTTATACGGTGGGAAGAAAAATTATGGGATGGGCACCAAGAACGAAATTTTGTGAAGTATTCATTCGTAAAGCAAATGAAAAAGGGAAGATGGAGCAATACTATAAAGGTATTTATGTCTTAACTGAAAGTGTGGATCGCGATGCTCAACGAGTAAATATTCATAAAACGGATAAGGATAGCCCTACAACAAGTTTTATTATTCAAAATAATCGTCCACGCCCGACGGACACGATTCTCCATAGTTATGGTTATGAAAATTATTTGTATGATTATCCATATATGATTGTTTACCCAGGAAAAGAAAAGCGAACGCCAGAACAAGAAGAATATATTGAGCAAACCCTTTCTTTAGTTGAAAGAAGTTTATATAAAGAGACAAAAGAAGACACTTATCAAAATTATATCGATGTAGATTCTTTTGTGGACTATTATATTATCAATGAATTTTTCAAAAATACGGATGCTGGAATGTTAAGTACCTACATGTATAAGGACTATGGACAAAAAGTAAAAGCAGGTCCTTTATGGGACTTTAATGCCAGCATGGGAAATAGTTCCCTTTTAAGTCCTTATTTTGATTACAAAGGATTTTATAATAATCGTACGACTCTATTTTCTGCTCTACTAAGCAAGAAATCTTTTGTTAAGAAAGTGATTCATCGTTATAAAGAATTACGAAAAACGTATTTAAGTACCCCATATTTGATGAATTTAATTTCTTATCAAGTAGAACAGTTAGGAGATGCGCCAAAACGTAATTTTGAAGTATGGCCATTTTGGGCTTGTAATCAATTTGAGATGTTTAAACAGTATCAAGATGTCTTTTTCAAAATGGGAGATGATTTCCCACAAATTGAAGCTTTCTTGAAAAAACATCCAAACTATAAACAATCTACCGCAAATATGTCTGATAGCTATGAAGAAGAAATCAAGAATCTACGTATTTTTATTACGAATCGTGGACAATGGTTAGATGAAAATATTCATTATTTAGAAGAGTTTTTAAAAGAAAAAAATGAGGCTGAAGAATGAGGAAGTTCCTAAATTTTTTTATTACCCTATTTATTTTAGCGGCTTTCGCCTTCACCATTTTTGAAAATAAGCAATATTTGTTTGGTGAACATGAACCGATTACGTACGTAAAAGATCAACGTATTTATTACGAAGGCGAACCGATTTATGTGAATGGAATCAATCTAGATTCTGTAAAACCAGGATATTTACCTGGAAATTATGCTGCAACAAAGGAAGACTATGAGGAATGGTTTCAACAAATTGCAGATTTAAATATGAATTGTGTAAAAGTAAAGTCTATTATGCCTGCTCGCTTTTACCAATGTTTAAAAGAATATAATCAAAATCATCGTCGTCCATTGTATCTAATTCAAGGAGTGACGATTGATAATTCAGATATTGACCGTGAAAGTATTCGTAAAGATCATAGACAAATCCATAAACTGTTATTCCAGCGAGTTAAGGATACAGTGGATATTGTACATGGTAATAAGACCCCTGTTTTTTCTAAGCATATTAAAGAATTATATCGTTTTGATGTTTCAGAATATACCCTAGCTTATTCGATTGATAGTGCTTTAGACTATGATGACATTATTTATTCTGAAATCGTTAACCATAAAGGAGAAGAGTATGAATCTCATTTCATTACAACGAAGAAAGGAGCTTCTGAAACAGAGAAGTTCTTTGCTCGGATTGCCAATGAAATGGTTCGTTATGAAAATTGGCGTTATCGTACGCAACGTGTGATGACAATTCAAGGCTCTCGTTCAGATATTGTCGAAGCCATTTTATTACAAGATCACCACACAGATGCCAAAGGAAAGAAACGTTATATTGATTTAGCGAATATTCAACCGACATCGCAAATGAAAAGTGGAATGGTAGCTTCGTATAGTTTGAACTTAGAAAATAACGAACAGATGAACTATAAAGGTGGCTTGAAACTACAAATTAAAGAGCTACAAAAATATAATCCCACAATGCCAATTCTCATTTCTGAATATGCGGTTCCTACAACAAAAGTAGGGGATAACTACAGTAAAGATAATGAAGGAACCATTAATGAAAAAGAGCAGGGTGAGAATTTAATTGAAATTTTGGAACAGATTAAAGATGCTAACCTTTGTGGTCAAGTAATGCTAGAATGGCAAGACTCCTGGTATCGCAGTGCTTGGAATATTCAAAATTTAGTCCAAAAAAATCATGCAAAATATTGGGATAATACCATGTCTTATAGTCAACATTATGGCTTACTTTCTTTTGATCCAAGTGCGATTTATCCAGATGGTGATTTATCTGATTGGAAAGGGGCGGCATTTAGCTCTACAAAAGAAGGTTATCAATTAGCAGTGCAGCAAGATGAAGCGTATCTTTATTTATGTTTGAAAAGTGAGAAATCATTAAAGGATCGACAAATTCGTTTGGCTTTAGATACAACACCAAAATCAGGAAGTACGAATGTCTTTCGTGATCAATTTAATCGTCCAGTAGATTTTTATTTAGCGTTAAAAAATAAAAACGGACGTTTATATGTGCAAAAATACTATAGTCCAACCGAATTTATGAAAAATAAAGAGGCAATTCACCAAAACCCTAATCGAATTCATAAACCCGATAAGAATGAATTCACCGAGGTAGAAGTGAAGGTTCAAAATCGTTTCTATTCTAAAGTAGAAAAGAAATTTATGGAAGATAAATATGCGAAGGTAGGCTATTTCCATCATGGGAATGCTCATCCAAATGAGAAAGACTATGATTCTAATGCAGATTACTATTTATCTGACCACACGTTAGAAGTTCGTATTCCTTGGCAATTGTTGAATTTTTATGATCCAACGCAAGGAAAGGTAATTGATGATTTCTATCACCAATGGTCGATTCATCCATTACAAATTGAAAAAATTTATGTCGCAGGAGCGATTGATGGTACGATGTTACCTTTCATTCCTTATACCCTAGAACGTTGGCAAAAACCGACGTATACCCCACGTTTGAAAGAATCGTACTGGATGCTAAAAGAATATTTTTCTAAGCAATCGTAAGAAAGGAAAGGTACCCCAGATGAAATTAGGATTTTTAATGTTCTTCTTTCTGATTTTCAATGCTTACATTATGTTAATTTCAATTTTTTATTTGAATATTGAACCTTTGTTTTTATGGCTAAAGCAACATAGTATCCACAAGAGTATCTTTCTCTTTCGTTGGATATTAGAAAAAACAAAGAAGAAAGGGAGATTAACTCTCTTTACCTACTTATATTTATTATTTTTATTTCGCCGCTCAGAAAAAATCGTGGCGTTTTATCAAACGGAACAAGAATTTTCAGAAGAAACAAAACGCTTGTTTGAGCCTGTATATACAAAAGTATTACATTCCAAGTTCCGTCGTTTTAAAAAGTTAGACGTATCCGAACAAATTTTGATTTTACGTAGTATCCCTAATTTAGGCTTTGTAAACGAGGAAATTAAAAAGTTTCTCTGGAAAGTTATGGATTCCAATGATCTATTTTTACGTTCTACAGCTTTACATTCCATTATTCAATTGAATCGCAAAGAATATTTTATCGATTCATTACTTTATATTTCTAATCATCATTTGAGTGTCAATACAGAATTTTTCTCACCGTTAATTTTGCTAGCATATCAAACGATGGATGAATTAACGATGGAAGATTTGATTGAAAATTGGACGGAATTTAGTCGTGAACTAAAATGCTGTGCGTTAACGGCATTGGAACCTTATTATAATGAGCAACATAAATATGTAGAAGAAATCAATCGCTTTTATTTAACAGAAGAGGATTACTATGTACGAATTTATTTTTATAAAAATTTCCATTTAAAAATGAATCCAGAAATGAAACAACTCTTTTTAAAAGATTTAAATAATCGTCATGATGACTTGCGAATGGCAGCGGTATCCTTTGCAGATGAATTTTATGATGAAGAAATTGAGGCGGCTCTATTGGATCGATTGTTCCATGGGACAAATGTTGATTTGTTATATGAAGAAGCTATGGTCTTAGTGCATCATGGTGGAATTAATGAAGAATTATTTTGGTCGCATAAAAAAGACATTCGTGAATATGAATTATTACGTGGATTATTAAATCGAATTGTACCAGAAAAGAGGTGGTATTCATGGTCGTAGATATTATTCTATTTATCTTTTTCTTATATATGGCAATTTATACGTTGATTACGATTGTTTCTTCTACTTATGCGTTGCGAGAATTGAATCAAAGAAAGTTATTTCGTCAGTTAGTACAACATATTGATTATCAGGTGCCCTTGCCACCGATTTCTATATTTATCCCTGCTTATAATGAAGAAAAAACGATTTTAAAAACGTTGGAATCTTTGCGTTATGTTGACTATCCTGAATTTGAAATTATTGTGATTAATGATGGTTCTACAGACCAAACACTAGAAGTATTAAAAGAAAATTTTGCTTTAAAGGAAAGAGATCCTTTCATTAAACAGCGACTAAAAACAAAAAAGATTCGCCATGTCTATGAGTATCAAGGAGATGACTTACCTTTAATTGTGATTGATAAAGAAAATGGAGGGAAATCAGATGCCCTAAATGTGGGGATTAATGTTTCCAAATATCCATTATTTGTAACTGTTGATGCAGATTCGATGCTACAGAAAGATTCTTTGCAAAAAATTGTCATGCCTTATTTACAGTATGACCATGTTGTAGCTGTAGGAGGAGATGTGAAGATTTCTAATGGCGTAACATTAGAAAAGGGGGAAGTTACAAAAATGAACATTCCTCATTCTCCGATTCTTGTCTTTCAAATTTTAGAATACTTCCGTGCGTTTTTAACGACTCGAGTTTGGTTTAATCGTTTCAATGGGAATTTAATTATTTCTGGGGCGTTTGGACTATTTGATAAAAATGCAGCTTTAGCGGTTAATGGTTATTCAACGAATACCATTGGTGAAGATATGGACCTTGTTGTTAAACTTCATTCTTATCATAAGAAAAATCGTTTACCTTATCGAATTGAATACAGTATTGAAGCGATTTGTTGGACACAAGGACCAAAGAAGTGGCGAGATTTAAAAGGACAACGAATTCGTTGGCATATTGGTTTGATGCAAAGTCTTTTTTCTCATCGCTATATCTTTTTTAATACACATTATGGATGGGTCAGTCTATTTTCTTTCATGTACTTTTTTATGTATGAATTAATTAATCCTATCGTAATTGTATTAGCTTTAGTTTTTAGTACCTATTTGCTCTTCCGAAAGATGGTGTACTTTAAATTTGTCATTGCGTTTATTCTCTTATATTTAACCTATACGGTTATCAATGCTTGGTCTTCATTATACCTAGAACGCTATTTCTATAATGATAAAATTTCAAAATGGGACCAATTTCGTTTAATTATTTATTGTATTTTAGAGAATTTTGGTTACCGTCAATGGAACTTGTATTGTAAATTTATCGCTCTTTTTTCTTTCCGAAAAAAAGAAGAAAAAGAATGGGGAGAAATTGAACGAGAATAAAAAAGGAGGGTGTGCCATGCACACCCTTTTTAAATCACTTCATAGATTTCTTCTAACGATTGACGAGTTTTTGGTTTAATATCTTCATCTCGATAACCAAAGCTAATCATCAGAGACACGCCAAATTCTTTAGGATCCATCCAACCGTTTTGTGCCAAATAGGCGTCTACTTTTTCTTGGTTGAAGCCTTCAATAGGACAACTATCAATATCAAGAAAAGCAGCTGCGGTCATCATTTGGCTTGCGGCAATATAAGTTTGTTTACTTGCCCAATCAAATAAAGCACGCTCGGTAGTAAGCTGCAAATCATTGCGTTGAAAATCATCAAATAATTGACAAAAACGAGATTCTGGATCAAATGTACGACCGTTGACGTCCTCAATCATATGTTGAATATGTGGATTTTCAAGAGTCATATTTTTACGCGCCAAAATAACGATAAAATGACTCGCATCGTCTATCGTTTTTTTCGCACCCCAAGCCATTTCTTTTATCTCTTGTCGTACTTCTGGATTTTCAATTAAAAGAAATTTCCAAGGTTCAAAACCAAAAGAACTTGGAGCAAGGCGAGCTGATTCCATAATTGTCTCCCAATCTTTTTCAGAGATTTTCCTTTCTGGATTGAATTTCTTTGTTGCATAACGACGTTGAAATACATCAATAATTTCTTTTTGTTGTTGGAGATTTGACATCATTTCATCTTCTTTCTTTTTATTCTATTTCTATTTTATGGATTAAATAGTTAAAAATCAATTTTAGATTAAGTTTTCGAGAAAAAATTATAATAACACAAAATAAAAAAAATAATAATTCACAATGATGATAAACATTAAAAATAAATAAAAAATCGTTCATTTGTTTGTAATAATTAAATAACAAAATATCGATAAAACTTTCAAAAATGCAAGTCTGTATTTAGTAAAACGCTTTCTTATTAATATGTAATATGCTATCATAAAAGTGTCAACGAAATGACAAAAGGAGGAATTATTATGGGAAGCACAGCAGTGGCAGAACCGCCGAAAAAGAAAAAGAAAAAATTTAGTTTCCCTTCAGCGTACACAATTTTATTCATTGTCATGCTGATTGTTTTAGCACTTACTTATTTTATTCCATCAGGGAAATATTCAACGATTTCCTATGAGGGAGGAAACCAATTTACAATTACTTCCCCAACTGGAGAAACAAGTAAGGCACCTGCAACAGAAGCAACATTAAAGAAATATGATGTTAACATCGCTGTCGATAAATTTAAAGATGGTTCTATTTCTAAACCCGTTGCAATTCCTGGAAGTTATGAAAAACTAGATAAGGAGCACGGTGGAGTTGTTGGTTTTGTAAAGAGTTTCTTAGGCGCACCAATTGATGGATTTAAAGATTCGGTTGATATTATTATCTTCGTATTAATTATTGGTGGTATTGTTCGAGTTATCAATACAATGGGCGTCTTCTCTGCAGGGATGAATACACTGACCAAGAAGTTAAAAGGAAGAGAAGCATGGTTGATTGTTATCATCACTGCTTTAATCTCTATCGGAGGAACAACCTTCGGGATGGCCGAAGAAACGATTGCCTTCTATCCAATTTTAGTCCCTGTATTCATGGCTGCTGGATATGATGCGATGGTCGCGATCGCCTCGATATACCTGGGATCTTCAATGGGATCTATGGCCTCTACTGTTAACCCGTTCTCAACTGTAATTGCGTCAAACGCAGCAGGTATCAACTTTATGGACGGCGTTGGCTTACGTTTA
Source organism: Catellicoccus marimammalium M35/04/3 (assembly GCF_000313915.1). Classification (NCBI taxonomy): domain Bacteria; kingdom Bacillati; phylum Bacillota; class Bacilli; order Lactobacillales; family Enterococcaceae; genus Catellicoccus; species Catellicoccus marimammalium. The sequence goes on along the minus strand of NZ_AMYT01000008.1, from coordinate 83,053 downwards.
GTATTATTAGTAGTCGGTGTGGCTATCTGTATTTGGTACATCATCCGCTACAGTAACAAAGTGAAAAAAGATGAAACAAAATCATTAGTATATGATCAAAAAGAAGAATTAGAAGAAAACTTCTTAAACGATCAATTAGATGCTGAAGCACCTAAATTTGATTTACATAAGAAAATCACTTTAATTCTATTTGCTGCAATGTTCGTTGTTATGATCTACGGAGTAAAAGAATTAGGTTGGTACTTCAGTGAAATGTCTATGTTATTCTTAGGATTCGGTTTATTCTTAGCCTTCATCAGTGGTATGAGTGAAAAAGATTACACTTCAGAATTTATCGCTGGGGCTGGAGATTTACTTGGTACTGCGTTAACTATTGGTTTAGCTCGTGGGGTTACAATCATCATGGATAACGCACAAATCAGTGATACATTATTATACTGGTTAAGTAATGCCGTATCTCACATGGGCGGAGTAGTATTCGCAATTGTAATGCTATTTGTCTTCATGTTATTAGGATTCTTCATTCCATCTTCATCAGGTTTAGCTGTATTAGCAATGCCAATTATGGCACCATTAGCTGATGTAGTAGGAGTTCCAAGAACTACAATTATCGATGCTTATAACTGGGGTCAAGGTTTAATGGCCTTCTTCGCACCAACTGGTTTAATCATTGCTTCTCTATCAATGGTTAACGTTGGATTCAACAAGTGGATTAAGTTTGTTATGCCACTCGTAGGTATTATCGGAGTACTTGCCTTGATTCTATTAGGTGTAAGTGTCTTCGTTTAGATGAAAGATTCAAGTTCCAAGGAGTTTTCCTTGGAACTTTTTTTTGTGTGAGAAAAGAGATTTAGAAAGGGATATGTTATATTAGAAGAGAACAAGAAAAGAAAGGAGAAAACCATGGGAAGTTGGTTATTTTTAATTTTAATTGCTTTAATTGCCTTAGTAGCGCATAACCAAAGTTTATTAATTGCGACTGTTGTCGTTTTAGTATTGAAATTATTTAGTCCTTTTACTGGTTCGCTCATGCAATTGATTCATGGTAAAGGAATCCATTGGGGAATTACTTTAATTTCCATTTCTATTTTAATCCCCATTGCCACTGGTGAAATTGGTTTTGCAGATTTATGGCATGCAATTCGTTCACCTTTAGGTTGGATCGCCATGATTTGTGGTGCGTTAGTAGCGATTTTCTCCGCTCGAGGAGTGAATTTAATTGGTCAACAACCAGAAGTCACGGTTGCCTTAGTAATTGGGACTATTCTAGGAGTTGTTTTATTCAAAGGAGTAGCTGCAGGCCCGGTAATTGCTGCAGGAATGACTTACTTTTTATTTCAATTATGGCAGACCATTGTGCATTAAGGAGGAACAAAAATGAAAAAAGAGACGAAGTGGTTGGTCGGAATTGGAGCTGCTTTACTAGCAAGTAGTACCTTTTTATACCCAAAACAAAAAATGAAACAAAAAGGGCAAGTTTTACAAGAAATTAAACCCAAAGAGCCAGAATTAGAAAAAAGTAAAGAAAAAGTGGCGATTTATACCGAACGGGATCAAGCGTTACAATTACGTCTAGAAGCGATTCGTATGGCTAAAGAAGAGATTAAAGTAACTCAATATGCGATTGAGAGTGATGAAAGTGGAGATGTTTTTGCTCAAGCATTATTAGAAGCAGCTCAACGAGGCGTTCAAGTGAAATTACTATGTAATGGTTTGACATATAATTGGAAACATTCGCAAAAATATAAAGAGAGTGCTTTATTAAACGAACCTAATTTTCAAATTTCGGTTTATGGAGGGTTGCGTCGTCTTCGTCCATGGGAAATAAATAATGTTTTACATGACAAATTGTTATTAGTAGATCATCGATTAGCCATTTCTTCAGGGAGAAATGTTGGAAATCGTTTTTTGTGGCCAAATATAGAAGGTAAAACAAAAGATATGGATGTTATTATCTATACAGATGATATCGATGCACCATTGATTCAAAAGATGGAAGAATATTTCAATCAGCTATGGAATGCTCCTTTTGTGACCCGAAAAAAATTACATTCTAAGAAAAAAGGTACTCAAGCGCAAGAACGCTTTTTACCAAAAGCAAAACAGGCAACGAAAGAATATGCGAACCAAATTCAAGGACAATCTTTGGCTTTGTCTTTTTATCCTGTTGAAGGAGTAGGGTTTTGGCATAATCCAGCACATGAAAACATTAAATCTCCTTGGATTGCTCAACAATTTTTATCTCTATTAGCTACAGGAAAAGTGACTTGGATTCAAACTCCATATTTTGTTTGGCATAAGACAATGCGTAAGGGATTAGAAAATCTACGTCGATATCCAACGAAAGTAATGACAAATTCTGTAGCAACTAGTCCAAATTTCTTTGCTTATAGTTGTTACCTACGTCAAAAAACGTGGGATGAACAATATGGAGAAATGGTGGAATACCATGGACAAGGTTCTTTGCATCATAAAGGATTTTTATATGGCGAAAAAGGAGTCGGTATTGGTTCTTATAATCTAGATTGTCGTAGTACTTTTTTAGATACAGAAAATTTAGTGTTATTACAAAGTAAAGAGCTTCATGATCAATTGCAAGCTCAAATTTTAGCGTATCAAGCCGAGGATTTACCAGCTAAAAATGTACAGTGGAAACAAAAAGTGATGGAAGCAATGGGACGAATTGTATATCCTTTTTATGATTTGACTTAGAAAAAATGTTAACGAATTTATAAAGAATTTCACATCTTTCACAAAAATCAACTATAATAAGAAGAGAAAAAAATAGATAAGGATTAAATACATGGAAAAAAGAAGAAGACAACTAAGTTTAGATAGTCGAATTGACTATAGTTTGATTTTACCTGTATTTGTCTTGATGATTATTGGGATGTTGTCACTTTATGTTGCACTTTCTCATGACCAGCAAACAACAAGTGTCTTACGTCCAATGCTATTCCAAGGATTATGGTATGTTTTAGGGATTGTTGCCATTGTTATTATTGTTCAATTTAATTCAAAAGCATTATGGAAAATTACCCCTTATCTTTATGGAATTGGCTTATTCATTATGCTATTGCTTGTTAAATTTTATGACCGGCAATTAGCGGCAAAAACAGGATCGCGAAATTGGTTTAGTTTTGGTGGATTTACTTTTCAGCCATCAGAAATTATGAAAATCGCTTTTATTTTGATGTTGGCGTATATTATTACGAAACATAATGAATCTTATACACAAAGAACGGTATCTTCAGATTTTCTTTTAATTGGTAAAATGATTCTTGTCTTTTTACCAGTAGCGATTTTATTAAAATTCCAACAAGACTTTGGTACGATGTTAGTATTCGTAGCCATTTTAGGTGGTTGTTTCTTGTTATCAGGAATTGAATGGAAGATAGAACTACCGATTATTTTATTCTTTGTAATTGTTGCGGCACTCGGGATTTACTTAGTAACTACAGAATCTGGTCGTAATATTTTAAAACACATCGGATTTAAAGATTATCAATTTCGACGTGTAGATGCATGGTTACATCCGTTTAATGATGCTTCTAATAGTACTTACCAACAAGCGCAAGGATTACTTGCTGTAGGAACCGGTGGCTTTTTTGGGAAAGGATTTAACCATACACAAGTATACGTACCTGTACGTGAATCAGATATGATCTTTACAGTAATTGCAGAAAACTTTGGATTTGTTGGTGGATTCATCGTAATTTTAATGTACTTTATTTTAATTTATCGTATGATTTCTATTTGTTTTGAAACCAAAAATCCATTTTATGCTTATATTGCGACAGGGATTATTATGATGTTACTATTCCACGTCTTTGAAAATATTGGTTCTAATATTGGCCTTTTACCATTAACAGGGATTCCTTTACCATTTATTAGTCAAGGGGGATCAGCCATTATTAGTAATATGATTGGGATTGGTCTGATGATGTCGATGACCTTCCAAAAACAATCTAACCGTTTAGAACGTGGAATTCGTTCATAGAATGGTGAGTTTCACCATTCTTTTTTTGTGTAGAGAAAGATGTTCAAAAATTTCACAAGTTTTAATATAATTGAAATTTTTTTATATGGATTTCATGATAGAATAAGACTATAACATTGTTCAAAAATTATTCTAGAAAATAAGGGGTTTATTACCCAATAGGGAAAAATTTTGTATATAATAGTAGAGGAAGTAAAAGGAGAGAGGGAGTTTTATGAAAAAGAAATTAACAGCAACGGTAACGTTAGCTACTTTATTATCTAGTTCCACTTTACCTGAATTAGTACAAGCAGCAGAAGCAACAAAGGCATCAATTGTTGATACAGCAAGTACAGAAGATAATAAAGACGATAAGAAAACAGAAGAAGAAAAACAAAAAGAAGAAGAACAGAAAAAAGAAGAGGAAGTTCGTAAAAAAGCGGAAGCTGAAAAGAAAAAAGAAGAAGAGCGCAAGAAAAAAGAAGCAGAAAAGAAACGTAAAGAAGAAGAACGTAAGAAAAAAGAAGCTGAGAAAAAACGCAAAGAAGAAGAAGCACGTAAAAAAGCCGAAGCTGAAAAGCGTAAAGAAGAATTAAAGAAAAAAGAAGAGGCTGAAAAGAAAGAAGAAGCCGATAAGAAAAAAGAAGAACAAAAACGCAAAGAAGAAGAGCGTAAGAAAAAAGAAGCTGAGAAAAAACGTAAAGAAGAAGAAGTTCGCAAAAAAGCCGAAGCGGAAAAACGCGCTGAAGAAGCACGTAAGAAAGCTGAAGCAGAAAAACGTGCCGAAGAAGCTCGCAAAAAAGCCGAAGCAGAAAAATGCGCTGAAGAAGCACGTAAAAAAGCTGAAACTGAAAAACGTAAAGCAGAAAAGAAAAAACAAGCACAATTAAAAGCGAAAAAAGAACATCATTCTACTTATAAAGCAGCTCAATCTTTAGCCGTTAGTCAATTAGATGCAGCATTAGGTTTAGGAGATGACGTGGATGAATCTCCAATTAAAATCACTGCGAATATGACAGGGAAAGAATTTATTGAAGCCATTGCGGAATATGCTTCTGAAATTGCAGAAGAAAACGATTTATATGCTTCTGTAATGATCGCTCAAGCATGTTTAGAAACTGGTTTTGGTACAAGTGGATTATCAAGTAGTCCTTATTATAACTTCTTTGGTATTAAAGGAAGCTATAAAGGTAAGAGTGTAGTAATGGCTACTTTAGAAGATGGACCAAATGGTATGTATTCTATTAATGATGCTTTCCGTGATTATCCATCTCCAAAAGAATCTTTAGAAGATTATGCAAAATTACTTTCTACTGATTTTTATAAAGGAGCACATAAATCAAACACAGATAGCTATCGTGATGCTACACGTTTCTTAACTGGACGTTATGCTACAGACCGCAACTATGCTCGTAAATTAAACGGAATCATTGAAGCGTATGACTTAACAAAATACGATGATGGTGAAGTGAAGAAAAAACGTATTAAGAAAATTAAAAAAGTGTATCACAAAGTACAAGCAGGGGATACAGCGAATAAATTAGCGAAAAAATATAAAGTGAAAACAAAACAATTAGCAAAATGGAATAAAGATGAAATTAAAGATATTAATTTAATTTATCCAGGACAAAAACTAGTTGTAAATCAAAAAGTCACTTATGAATATGTCAAAGATAATGACAAAGATCATAATAAAGATGCGAAAAAAGGTGAATTTAACTTACCATTGAAGAAAGGTTCATTTACAGTAACAAGTCCATTTGGTAATCGTACAGCACCAAACGCAGCAGCTGGAAATTACCATGAAGGAATTGACTTAGCAGTACCAATGAACTCTAATGTTTATGCTTCCAAAGAAGGAGTAGTCTTTGCAAAAGGATATCATCCATCTGCCGGAAACTACATCTTTATTTACCATGGAAATGGTCTTTTCACAAATTACTTCCACTTAAATCGTCAATTAGTTAAAGTTGGAGATAAAGTGAAAGCAGGTCAATTGATTGCGAAAAGTGGATCTACTGGAAATTCAACAGGTCCTCACTTACACTTTGGTGTAAGTCATCGTTTATGGGGTGACTATGAAGATCCTACAAAATATGTTGATTTTGATTAATAAGAAAAAGGATATCTTTTGAGATATCCTTTTTTTCTATGGAAAAATGGGGAATGGGTAGGAGAAAAGGGGTAAATATGTTAGAATTTAGAAGGAACTAGAAAGAAAGAAGAAAAGAGGAACGGAAATGAAATATATTTCATTTGCAATCCCCTGTTATAATTCACAAGATTATATGGGGCATGCGATTGAAACTGTATTAACCGGTGGGGAAGAAGTGGAAATTATCATTGTAAATGATGGCTCTGTCGATGATACAGCTCGTATTGCACAATATTATGCAGAAAAATACCCCACAATTGTTAAGGTTATTAATCAAGAAAATGGGGGACACGGTGCTGCAGTGAATGCCGGTCTAAAAGCAGCGACAGGAAAATATTTTAAAGTAGTCGATAGCGATGACTGGGTGAATGAAGAAGCATTACAAAAAGTTCTTGCGACTTTACGTAATTTAGAAGAAAATCATGAGCAAATAGATATGCTAATCGCAAACTATGTTTATGAAAAAGTAGGGATGAAACATAAAAAGGTAGTCCGATATCGTAATGTTTTCCCACAACAAAAAATCTTTACTTGGGAAGATATCGGTAAATTCCGCCTAGATCAATATATTTTGATGCATTCCGTTATTTATCGTACAGCATTGTTAAAGGAAATTGGGTTACAATTACCTCGACATACGTTCTATGTAGATAATATTTATGTATATTATCCACTCCCTTATGTACAAAAAATGTACTATCTGGATGTGAACTTCTATCGTTACTTTATCGGTCGTGATGATCAATCCGTGAACGAAAAAATGATGATTAAGAGAGTTGGTCAACAAATTTTTATTACCAAAGAACTAATTGATCAATATCAATTACAAGAAATTAAAAACAAAAAACTACGCAATTATATGATGAAATATTTATCAATTATGATGACGGTCTCTTCTATCGTTTTAATTCGCTCACATAGTGAAGAAGCATTAAAGAAAAAGGATGAACTATGGTCATATTTGAAGCAAAAAGATCGAAAAACTTATCAAAAGATTCGCCATGGAATTTTAGGACGTTCGATGAATATTCCAACTAAAGGTGGACGTAAACTTTCTGAAGTTTTTTATCTTTTAGCAAAACAATTAATTGGTTTTCAGTAAGGAAGTGGGACTATGACTAAAAAACGTTTTAATTACAACAGTTGTTTTGACATTATTGGCCCAATCATGGTTGGACCATCCAGTTCGCACACAGCCGGTGTATGTGCGATTGGTCGAGCAATTTTCCAATTATTTGGTAAAATGCCACAAAAAGTACGCGTAACGTATTATGAATCTTTTGCTCAAACACACCAAGGACATGGTACAGATTATGCGATGATTGCTGGATTAATGGGAATGAAAGCTGCGGATAATCGTGTCAGTCAAGCATTAGATTTGGCAAGAGAAGCAGGCATGGAATTTGAATTTATTGAATCCAAAGAACCAAGTCCTTGCCAACATGCGAATACGGCTGTCGTTGAAGTAAGTGATGAAGAAAGTACGTTAACCGTCACTGGCGTTTCTATTGGTGGTGGAGCGATGGAAATTCGCTTTATTGATGATCAAGGATTACGTATCGAACCTTGTTACACAACCAATTTAGTTGTATTAAAATCACATCTTCCTGTCTATAAGGAAAAGGTGGATGAAATTTGTGACGTTTTAGGAGTAACCATTGATTCTTTCCAAAGCGCCGCAATGGATGGTCGCTATTTAACCTTATTAAATACAGACCGTCAATTAACTTCATTAGAAGTAGAAGCTTTATTTGACCGTTTACACGTCGATAAAGCAATCCGCTTAGGTTAGGAGGAAAATCAATGATTGAGACAATTGCAGAAATTCTTGAAAGAGCAGAACGTGAAAATAAATCAATTGCTGAGTTGATGATTGAACAAGAACAACAAGTTCGAGGATCTACTCGCTATGAAATTATTGAAGGGATGAAAGAAAACCTTCGTGTAATGAAAGCCGCTACAGAACAAGGAGCAAAAGGCGTAACTTCCTCTACAGGTTTAACCGGTGGAGGAGCAAAAAAAATGGCTGAATATCGTGCGAAAGGAAATACTCTTTGTGGAGATGTAGTCTTACAAGGAGTACAAGATGCCTTAGCAACAAATGAAGTCAACGCGGCAATGGGTATTGTCTGTGCTACACCAACTGCTGGTTCTACAGGAACCTTACCAGGAATTTTATTTACTTTAACGAAAAAATTAGGTTGGACAGAAGACCAACAATTAGAATTTTTATTTACTGCTGCTTTATTTGGCATGGTCGTAGCGAATAATGCGATGATTGCTGGAGCGATGGGCGGATGTCAAGCAGAAGTAGGAAGTGCCTCTGCGATGGGTGCTGCGGCTGCAGTAGCTGTAGCAGGTGGTACACCTAAACAAAGTGCAGATGCCTTTGGTATGGCGATGGGGAACTTATTAGGATTAGTTTGTGACCCTGTAGCAGGATTAGTAGAGATTCCTTGTGTAAAACGTAATACAATTGGAGCGGTGAACGCGATGATTTGTGCGGACATGGCTCTAGCAGGAATTGAAAATGAAATTCCTGCCGATGAAGTGATTGAAGCGATGCGTGTAGTTGGTCGCTCTTTACCATCTGAATTACGTGAAACAGGATTGGGTGGTTTAGCCGATACACCAACAGGACGTCGTATGAAGATTGAAATCTTTGGTCAAGACGTTAGCGAAGAAGAATAGAAAAATAAGAAAAGAAGCATCCAACTTTTGGATGCTTCTTTTTTTGTATTATTGTAACGCTTTTTCTAAGGCTTTGCGGTTTTCTTGCATAATAGAGAAGTAATCGATTCCATCTTTTTGGTCTTTTGTTGAGACTTGTTCTAGCGTATTTAATGTAGCTAATTTAGCTTTGGTTGCTTCTTGAATTGATTTTGCAATTTTTGGATTTAATCCACTTTCGACAAAAATCGTATGAATATCATGTTTTTGCATATATTTTTGGATTTCAGCTAATTTTTTAGGACTTGGTTCTAAGGTAGAATCAATACCAGAAATCGCTTCTTGTGTTAATCCATATTGATGAGCTAAATAGTAGAACGCTGCGTGTTGAGTAATGAACGTTTTATTTGGACATTTTTTCATTGATGTCGCAAAATCTTGATTCAATTGATCTAATTTTTTCTCTAACGTTTGATAATTTTTTTCGTAATAGTCTTTATTTTTAGGATCTACTTTGATGACACCATCATAAATATTTTTTACTTCTTTTTTCGCTAAGACAGGGTCCAGCCAAACGTGAGGATCGGCATCGTGATGATGTTCTCCTTCATGTTCTTCATGATGTTCTGCTTCTGCTTTATGAAGAGGAATACCTTTTGCTGCTTCAACAATTTCTACTTTATGATCTTTAGGTAAAGAAGTAAGTAATTTAGGCACAAAAGTTTCCATGTCGTTACTATTATAGACAAATAGTTTACTATTTTCGATTTGAGCAATATCCTTAGCGCTAGGTTCATAGTCATGAATTTCTGTTTTGCCACCATCTAGCATAATGACATCTGCTTTATCCCCAACAATTTCTTTTGTGAAGTAATACATTGGATAGAAGGTAGTAGTAATGGTCATTTCTTTCTTCTCTTCTTTTTTCCCACAAGCAGTTAAAAAGAAAAGAGTAGCCATCAAAATGATGAATGTATAAAATAAGTTTTTCTTTTTCATAAACAGACTCCTTTTGTTGAATAAGTGAGGAAAAAAATAAGAGAGGGAACCTCTCTTATTTTATTTTTCTTCTTCTTTGTCTTTAGAGTTCTCGGAAGTAGAGTATTTCGTTTTTCCATGGAGCTCTTGGTAAGACTTAGATTGGAATAAAGAAGTAGTGGATTGATTGTGGTTTTTATTATAAACACTTGTTGAATCCTTACCTTTTTCTTTTTCCTCTTTTTGTAATCGTTCCATTTGATCTTTGTAATTAAATTGACTAGGATCTACTGGTTTGATGCCGTTATTAGCAAAGCGTAGTAAGTCTCCATTATTGATTTCATCTGAAACCTGTAATTGTTCTTCTACTTGTTTGGCATCATAATTAATCGTTTTTTGTTGTTTTTTCGTTGGTTTTTTAATTGGTTTTCCAGTTTTATTGGAATAAACTTCTCCATCAATCGATGTAAATTGTGGAGTAACATAGTTTCCATTACGGAAGGCAACAATTTGTTGATTTTCTTTAGAGAATAAATCTTGACCTAATTCAATATAGTTTTTCGTGTTAATTCCTAATAAATGTAAGATGGTTGGTAAATTGTCAACTTGTCCACCATAAGTATGGTCGATAAATCCTTTATCTTGACCTGGAATATGGATCATATAAGGAACACGTTGCATTTGCATATCATCAAAGTCTGTCCATGTTTCTGGAGATTTACCTAATAATGGAGATAAGGCATTTTTCGCACGAGTGTTAGAAATACCGTAGTGGTCTCCATATAAGATAAAGATAGATTTGTCGTATAATCCAGATTTCTTGAAGTAATCGAATAATTCGCGTACGGCTTCATCTAAATAGTTCGCTGTCGCAAAATATCCGTTAACTGTATCATCGCCAGTATCTGCGATTGGGAAGCCACTTTCTTTGCCTTTGAATGGAGCAAAAGGATAGTGGTTCGATACGTTTAAGAATTTAACATAGAATGGTTGTTGCATACGTTCTAAGTATTTGATTGAGTCTTTAATCATATATTTATCGTGTAATCCATATTGGAAAGAATTACTTGGGTTTAAATCAAAATATGAGGAATCGAAGAAATAATCAAAACCAAAGTGTTTATATGCTTCATTACGGTTCCAGAATGTACCATCATTTCCGTGGAAGACAGCTGAAGTATAGTTTCCATTTTGTTTTAAAATATTTGGTGCAGCTTGGAATGTATTTTTACCGCCCAATTGAACCATAATTGGTCCTTGGCTTAATCCAAATAAAGAATTTTCCATTAATGTTTCTGCGTCACTTGTTTTTCCTGAACCTACTTGGTGGAAGAAGTTATCAAACGCAAAAGTTTGTTTATCGTGGAATAATTTATTTAAAAATGGAGTTACCTCATACTGTTTTCCGTCTTTATCTTTATACTTATAGTCAATAATGAACTGTTGTAAACTTTCTAAGTGAATGACAACGACATTACGACCTTTGGCCATACCAAAGTACTTAGGATTTGGTGCAGCATAGTGATCTTTTACATATTTTTCGACACGAGTTAAATCCATTTCACTCGCTTGCGCACGACGTTGGTCAATCTTATACGTTTGAATTCCATCGTAAGTCGTAAAGGCGTTAATTCCTAAATATTTCACCATATAATCATGAGAGAATGTACGGCTTAATAATTCAGGACGGTCAATTTCTGCTAACGTTAAGTTCGCACCAAAAATGAAAACGGCTAAACTACTCATCGCAAATGCTACTCGTTTTGGTAATGGACGTTGATCCACTTTTAAGTATTTTGTCGCAAATAAAATGAAAATCACGATATAACTAATCCAATACACAATATCATGTGGATGAATTAATTTGAAAATATCTGATTTCAAACCAGAAGCTACACTTCCTACCCCTAAAATAGAGTTCACGGTAATAAAATCAGAAAATTCACGATAATAGACAACATTACTGAAAAGAAGAATGTTCATCAAAATCGCAATTGTAGTCATTAAAATATAGGCAGTTTTCCCTTTTTTACAATATAAACCAATACTTAGTAATAATAAGGTAGTCGCAATTGGATTAATAATTAAAATAAAGTATTGAAATGGACTTTGAATCCCTAAATTAAATGTTGTAAAGTAGGCATAAATATTTGTTAACCAAGTAATTAAAGCTAACAAAGCAAAGTAACCCATTCGTGTATTCAATACTTTTTTCAAAGAAAATTTCTTCACAAAAGTACCTTCTTTCTATTTAAAATCTCGAAATTCCTTGATTCGACTGAAACAGTATCACTATCATAATACTCATCTTTTAAAAATCAAGCAATTCTTTTTTATATTCCTAATATTTTCTTTAAAAATCCACCAAGAACGATGATATAATAGAAAAGAATAGATCAAACGAGGAGGGAAATGAATGGAACGTGTGATTTTGCGTAAAAATCCAGAAGCGATGATGATTCATCGCGAAAATATTACGAAATGTGAAGGAGAACCAAACGGATTTAAAGCCTTTTATAACCAAAAAAATCAATTTTTAGGCTATGGTTACTTATGTGAACAACATAAAGCAGCAGGCTTTATTTTAACGAAAGAAAAAGAACCACTAGATGTTTCCTTTTTTACTCGTTTATTTAAAAAAGCAAGAGCAAGAAGAGATTATTATTTTGCACACCAAGATACTACTTCTGCCTTTCGTCTATTTAACGCAGAAGGTGATGGACTAGGTGGATTAACTGTTGATTTATATAATGATTATGCCGTCTTTTCTTTTTATAATGAGGTATTATATACACAACGTTTCTTACTATTAGAAGCTTTTACAGAAGTATTTAAAGATGTAGTCAAAGGAAGTTATTTGAAAATTCGCTTCCAAAGTGACCGTCCAGTGAGCCAACATTTTTCTGGTGATATTGCGCCAGAACATTTCTCAATTGTGGAAAACGGCGTAAAATATGAAGTGGCTTTAGATGAAGGATGGATGACAGGAATCTTTTTAGATCAACATGAAGTACGAGGTCGCTTAGTTGATGGACAAGCTTGTGGTATGAAAGTATTGAACGCTTTTAGTTATACTGGAGCCTTTTCTATTGCGGCAGCGATGGGAGGAGCTTATCAAACGGTTAGTGTGGACCTTGCCAGTCGCAGTTTAGAAAAAACAAGAGAAAACTTTATCATTAATGGATTAAATCCCGAAGACCATGAAATTCGAGTAATGGATATTTTCTCTTATTGTGATTGGGCGAAGAAAAAAGGAATCCAATTTGATATGGTCATTTTAGATCCACCAAGCTTTGCTCGTAATGGGAAAAAGACCTTTTCTGTCGCAAAAGACTATGGGAAACTTGTCGCAGCGATTTTGCCTTTAGTCAAAGAAGAAGGAGGAATCATTATTTGTTCTACCAATGCGGCGAATGTTTCTTTACCTCATTATCGCGCGATGATTGAAGAAACGTTACAAAAAGAACATTGGAATTATGAAGAATTATTCTTTGATTCTTTACCCAAAGACTTTGTTGTAAGTAAGCAATACAAAGAAGGAAATTATTTGAAGGTGTGCACTTATGGAATTCAAAAAAACAAAAATCGTCATTCCCATGCGAATTTTACATTTTAAAGAATGGCATCGCTTTAAAGCCAGTTTAGGTTCACTTCCTTTTGATGTTTTAGAGTGGAGAATTGATATTTTAAAAGAAAATCAACCCACAGCTTTCGAAGCAGTGATTCGTGATTTTCAAACGACTTTTCCCAAAAAAGAATTGATGGTTACTTATCGCACAGAAAAAAGAGAAGTGAATGAAGAAGAAAAAGAGAAACGAGAAGAAGTATACACGTATTTACTCACTCAACCTCTAGATTATATCGATGTTGAGTGCTCTTTTATCGCAGAACATTTACCGCTATGGGGAGAATGGCCAAAAGAACATCTTTTAGTAAGTACGCATCTTTATGGAGAAGAGGCCAAACAGCGAGTAGCTATTGGAAGTGAATTACTAGAGTTAGAACCTAAACAAATCAAAATGGCGGTAGATCCATTAGGACTTTCTCAAGATACCGATTGGCTTTTGTTAGAACAAGAGCGTTGGACGCAAGCAGAAATTCCTTTTAGCTTAATGGTGATGCAAGATTGTGGCAAATGGAGTCGAGCACTCGCTCCAGAATTAGAGGAGCAGTTTGTCTATGCAAGTGTAGGAAGCTGTTGCCGAGAAGAAGGACAGTTTACCGCCAATGAAATGAAACAAATCGAGGAAGAATTATGGCAAAGAAGAAAAAAATCCAAAAAACAAACGCAATGCGACAATTAGACCGAGCAAAAATTCCTTATGAGATTCATGAGTATGCTTGGAAAGAAGATGCTTTAGATGCAGAACACGTCGCAGAAGCATTAGATAAAAAACTTGCTCACGTTTATAAAACGATTGTTACAGTGGGAAAAGATACAGGTCCTGTCGTAGCTGTAGTGCCTGGAGATGCAACGATTGATTTAAAAAAATTAGCCGTTGCTTCTCACAATAAACGAGTGGAATTATTACCCTTAAAAGAATTAGAAGGATTAACTGGATATGTACGTGGAGGATGTTCGCCTTTAGGAATGAAAAAAACATTCCCCACTTATATTGACGAACAAGCACAGTCTTTAGAAACAATTACCGTTTCTGCAGGACGTCGTGGGTTACAAGTAGAAGTCGATCCAAAGGTTTTTGTCGACTTAGTGGATGCTACGTTTGCACCGATTGTAATGGAAGGAGAAGAGGATGAGTAAAAAAGTAGTACTCATTGATGGAAGTAGTCTTTCTTATCGTGCATTTTATGCCTTAGGAAAACAAGTGGATCGTTTCGTGAACCATGAAGGGCTACATACTAACGCAATTTATTCTTTTAAATTAATGTTGGATGCTTTATTAGAAAAAGAAAAACCAGATTATTGGTTAGTCGCTTTTGATAAAAGTAAAAAAACATTCCGTCATGAGCAATTTAGTGAATACAAAGCAGGAAGAAAAAAGACGCCTCCAGAGTTTTTAGAGCAATTACCTTATATTAAAGAATTAATTGCCGACCAAGGAGGAACTGTCTACGAATTAGAAGGCTATGAAGCCGATGATATTATTGGCACAATGGCACAAAAAGCCAGTCAAGAAGAAGTAGTCATCTATACAGGAGATCGCGACTTATTCCAATTAGTTACAGATCATGTCACTGTAAAATGGACGAAAAAAGGGGTAAAAGAAGTTGAAGTGTATACCCCAGAAGCAATTTTTGAAAAATATCAACTGGCTCCCAAACAAATCATTGATTTAAAAGGACTAGCAGGAGATACTTCCGATAATATCCCTGGGGTAACAAAAGTAGGAGAAAAAACAGCGATTAAATTACTGACTCAATATCATTCTGTAGAAAACTTATATGAGCACATTGATGAATTGAAGAAAAGTAAAATGAAGGAGCATTTGATTACAGATAAAGAACAAGCCTTTTTATCAAAAGAGCTTGCAACGATTGAAACGAATGCTCCAATTGCTCTTTCTCTAGAAGATATTAAAACAAAACCTGTCGCTACAGAAGCGTTGATTGAATTATATGAGAAATTAGATTTCAAACAATTTTTAAAAGCGATGGATCGACCAAAAGTGGCGGTAGAAAAGACTCAATATCAATGGGTAGACCAAGTAACCGCAGAGATGTTCCATGAAAATCAAGTCGTTCATTTGGAGTTGTTTGAAGAAAATTATCATACAGCGACTCCAATTGGACTCGCTTGGGGAGATCAAGAAACGATTTATGTTGGAAAACCAGACTTAATCAAAGAAGAAGTATTCCAACAATTTTTAGCCAATGATGAGAAAAAATGGTTCTTTGACGTGAAAAAACATTGGGTTTTAGCACAAAAAGAAGGAATAACTCTTGGAGAAAAGGTCGAAGATATTTATCTTGGTTCTTATCTTTTAGATACATTAAATGACAGTTCCGATGTAGAAAGTTTAACTGAATATTATGACGTTTCTCGCGTAGCCAATGAAGAAGAGATCTATGGCAAAGGAGCGAAACGTGCAATTCCAGAAGAAGAAATTTTATCTTCTCATCTGGCCAATAAAGTCAAAGCTTTTGCTGAAATCGTTCCGAAAATGCGTGCTCAATTAGAAGAGAAAAATCAAATGGCGCTTTATGAAACAATGGAAGTTCCGTTAGCTTTTGTTCTAGCAAAAATGGAATATCGTGGAATTAAAGTCGATGTGGAACAATTAAAAGCGCAAGAAGCAGAGCTAGGTGCACAAATTAAAGAGATTGAAGAAAAAATTTACGCAGAAGCAGGTCATAGCTTTAATTTAAATTCACCAAAACAACTAGGAGAAGTACTTTTTGATGAATTAGGTCTTCCTGTATTAAAACGAACCAAAACAGGATACTCTACTTCGGTAGATGTTTTAGAAAAATTGGAACCTGATTATCCTATTGTCCGTGATATTTTAACCTATCGTCAATGGAGTAAATTACAATCTACTTATGTTACGGGCTTATTAAAACAAGTACATGCAGATGGAAAAGTACATACTCGTTACATGCAAGGGTTAACGCAAACTGGACGTTTAAGTTCTGTAGATCCAAACTTACAAAATATTCCTGTACGAATGGAAGAAGGAAAACGAATCCGTAAAGCTTTTGTGCCAGAAAATCCAGATTGGTATATTTTAACTTCTGATTATTCACAAATTGAACTTCGTGTCTTAGCTTCTATTTGCCAAGATGCTAGTCTAGAACAAGCTTTCCGTGATGGAGAAGATATTCATGATAGTACAGCACGTCGTATTTTCCATCTTTTACCAGGAGAAGAAGTTACACCAAAAATGCGCCGAGAAGCGAAAGCTGTGAACTTTGGTGTGGTCTATGGAATTAGTGACTATGGATTAAGTGAAAACTTAGGAATTACAAGAAAAGAAGCGAAAGCCTTTATTGATCAATATTTCCATCACTATCCAGGAGTAAAACGCTACATGGATGCGATTGTAGAAAAAGCGAAAGAAGATGGGTATGTAGAAACATTATTTGCTCGTCGTCGTTATTTACCAGATATTCATAGTCGCAACTTTAATGTTCGTAGTTTTGCAGAACGAACAGCGATTAATAGTCCAATCCAAGGAAGTGCTGCGGATATATTGAAAATCGCGATGAATAAAATGGCAAAAGAGCTAGAAAATAGTAATTATCGAGCACATTTATTATTACAAGTACACGATGAGGTCATTTTAGAAGTTCATCCTGAAGATTTAGAAGCAGTTCAAGCACTAGTGGAAAAAACGATGGATGAAGCGGTGAAATTATCCGTACCTTTAGTAACAGATAGTTCTTATGGCAAAACTTGGTATGATGCAAAATAAAAGAGAGGAAATTCCCTCTCTTTTTTTGATTGACAAAGAATGACTATGATGATTTGCGGAAAATAAAGAAAAAACTCCATGACTTGTAATAGGTAAGAAATAAAGTCCAAAAAGGAACCTTTTTCTTTTTGAAAGTAAAAATAGCTTTTACTAATGACCAAAAAGCCCAAAATACTTCGTAACTAATAGTACTTCCTCCGATAATATAGATAAGAAATAATATCCCTTGCATGCGTATTCCTTCTTTCTTTATCGTCTCATTGTCCAAAGATAAGAAAGGACAATAACCCCTTTCACTTTAATAATAATCGATAAATGGGAAGGAATTCTAATGATACTACTTTATCAACAGATAAAAATAAATGTTTGAAACGTAAGAAGTGAAGAATTGTGTATAAATATGGTATAATTTATAAAAAGGATAAACAGAAAGAGAGATTTTTATGAGTAGGGAAGAAGATAAACAACAATTATTATCCGCAATTAAAGAAGCACATGAACATGGGGTATTAGAGCCAGAAATCGAGAGCATTCTTGTGGAAGCAGTGAAAGGACTAAAGAGAGGAGAGCTTCCGAGTTATGTTTCTTATCGTTTAGTGGGAAGTCTTAGTGGATATTTCATGACCCATGTCAGACAAAAACAAGATCCTTATGTGAAAAAAGTTTATGAATTAGCCAATCGCATGCAAACAGGGTATAGTGGATTTTTATTTTATTAATGAAAGAAATTCAATGAATCATGGTTTACTTATAAAAAAGAAGGATAAACTTTATTGCATAAAAAACGATGAAAGCCATCATCGTTTTTTATTTTTGCGAATGAGAAAATAAACGTTGCCAAAAAAGTTTGATTTTTAGTCGGATAAGACGAAAAGCATTTTTGGGTTTTAAGCCCATTTGTTTCCAATGATCATGAATCATATCTAAGAAGATATCTCCATTGAGAAGATAAAAAAGGGTGAGAAGTGCTCCAATAAGAAGTAAAACGATGGTTAAAAGTTTCATTTGCCTACACCTCCAATAGGGTAATCCCTCAATTTTTATAGTATTTCTATACGTTTATCATAATAAGAATATAGTAAAAACAGAAAATTATGTTCTCTTACGCATCATATCTTTGTTCTTTTTGCAAAAAGAATTATACAATAATTGTGAAAGGATTTACGAATGAAAGAGGGAATAAGAAATGAAAGAAAAATTCAAAAATTTATTTAATTTAAATGTACCGTTAGCGAGAAAAGACTTTTGGTGTATGTTTTGGATTTTCCCAGTCTTTGCTTTGCTTTGCATTTTTATCTTTTTTGGGTTATTTACTGCTCTTCATTGGAGCATGACGACGTTTATCGTGGTGCCAAATGCCATTTCTTGCTTTTTTACTTTATTTTTTATGTTGTTAATCATTCGTCGAGGATTAGATGTTGGAATTGCTCGTTGGGCACTTTACAGTTGGGCAGTATGGGTTGTCATTGATTCTTCCCTTGGTGCTTTTGGGCTTATCTTTTGGATTAATTTAGTGGGAAATGCTGTGATTGGCTGTTTACCAAGTCATTATGTAAAGAAAAATGCGATTGAAGAAGCTCAAGATGAAGAAAAATTATAAAAAAAATAGACTTAGGAAAGTTCCTAAGTCTATTTTTATAGGAAAAGAGATTAAAAGGCAGTAAATCCACCATCCACAGGTAGATAAACACCAGTGATATTGCTTGCTTCTTCACTGGCTAAGAAGAGAATACCATTTGCGACTTCTTCTGCGGCCGCAACACGTTTTTGTGGAGAAACCGTTTTTCCTTGAACGATATTATCTTCTGGTTCAGTTCCTTCTTTTGCTGCTTTTTCGCGTTTGCTAGCTAAAAAGGCTAAAGCTTCATCGTACATTGGTGTTTGTGTTGTACCTGGGTTTACCGCATTTACACGAATACCATAAGAAGCATAATCTAGAGCCATGTTACGAGTTAATCCATTTAACCCATGTTTAGAAGTAACATAAGCGCTATGTCCAGGGAATCCCGTTAATCCTGCAACAGAAGAAACGTTAATGATAGACCCATTGTGTTGTTCCATCATATAAGGAAGAGTTGCTTTTGAACAATAAAAAGCAATCATAATGTTACTATCCAGTACATGACGGAACATTTCTTCGCTCATTTCATGAACAGGAGCAGGAATTCCAGTAATCCCAGCATTGTTCACTAAAATATCGATACGACCATATTTTTCAATCGCAGTTTGAACTAAAGCTTGACAATTTTTTTCTTCACATAAGTCACCAACTAAAAAGTCCACATCTGGTGTGATTTTTTGAATTTCTTCTAGAGTTTCTTGGCTCATTTCTTCTTTTTGATCTCCAAGAACTAGTTTTGCCCCTTCTTTGGCAGCACGAATGGCACAAGCTTTTCCGATCCCGCCTGCTGCTCCAGTAATAATCATTACTTTGTCTTTAAAACGATTTGGAATGATATCCATTTTTGTCATCTCCTTTATTTCGTAGAGTACTATACTCCTCTGTGAAAAAAGATGCAAAAGAAATGACTAGTTTTTAATAATGGTAATAGCTCGCCAACGTAGCTGCTTGTTTACCGGCAACATAGCCCATACAAAAGGCAGCAGTTAAGTTAAAACCACCCGTATAGGCATTAATATCTAATACTTCTCCAGCAAAAAATAGATTTTGTTTTTTCTTGCTTTCTAGCGTTTTAGGTGTGATTTCTTTTAAAGAAACTCCACCTCCGGTAACAAACGCCTTTTCTAAAGGATAGGTACGAACAATAGAAAGAGGAAGGGCAGTCATCTTTTGATAGAATGTTTCGTATTGCGCTGGCGTAATTTGTTGCACCGGCTGCTGTGGATCAATCCCACTTTGTTCACATAAAAAGAGTAAAACTCGTTCTTGAAATTGATCATTCCAAGCATTTTTGACTGATTTTTTTCCTGCTTCTTTTTGTTTTGTTTGGAAATATTTTTGCCAATCGGTTTCTGATTTTTCTGGATGGAAGTTTACGGTGACTATAACTTCTTTTTGTGTGCGTAATAGTTGATTGATAAACATACTACAACGCAATGCTGCAGGTCCAGACAAACCAAAGTGCGTGAATAATAAGTCATGTTGATGTGTGATGACTTTTTTTCCTTGTTCATTCCAAACCGTAAGCGCAACTTCTCGTAAAGAAATTCCTTGAAGGGTACGATCTTTAATGAACGCTTCTTCACTAATTAATGGTGCTTCGGTTGGATATAACGGAGTTACAGTATGACCTTGACCTTTAGCAAATCGATAACCATCCCCTGTGGAACCCGTTTGACGATAAGTACAACCTCCAGTGGCAATAATTAAAGTATAGGCACAAAAAGATTCTTGTTCCGTTTTAACATACCAAAGGCCATTTTCTTCTCGAATACTTTGGACCTCGGTTTGAAATTTAAATTCTGCTCCTTGCTCTTTAGCGGTATTTTCTAGACATTCTACAATCGTTCTTGCTTTATCTGTAGTTGGGAAAACTCGTCCATGGTCTTCTTCTTTTAAAGGAACATGATGTTCTGGAAAGAACGTTAATAGATCTTGATTGTTAAATTGTGAAAATGTACTGTAAAGAAACTTCCCATTTCCAGGGATGTTTTCAATAATTTCATCGATGGATAGGGTAGAAGTGACGTTACAACGTCCACCACCAGTTAAGCGTAATTTCTTGCCTGCTTTTTTATTCTTCTCTAAGACAAGGACAGAAGCACCTTCTTGACTGGCAGCTACACTGGCAAATAATCCAGCAGCACCAGCACCAATAATAATTACATCATAAATCATGACTTTGGCTCCTTTTTTCTTTTCATTATAACAAATGGAAAAAAAGAACTAAACTTCCTATGAAAAGTTTTGGAAATGCTTGCAAAATGAATGAGAAAATTTTATTCTATTTAGTAGAATGAGTTAGCAAAAGCTAATCGATTCAAGGAGGAATAAGGAATGTCAAAAATTAAATTCGATTATTCAACATCTGCAAACTTTATTAGCGATGAAGAATTAGCATTTATGCAACCACAAGTGTCATGTGCACATGAATTATTACGTGAGAAAAAAGGTCCAGGATCTGACTTTTTAGGTTGGGTAGATCTACCAGTGGACTACGATAAAGAAGAATTTGACCGCATTAAAAAAGCAGCTGAAAAAATTAAAAAAGATTCTGATATCTTAATCGTTATCGGAATTGGTGGTTCTTACTTAGGAGCTCGTGCTGCGATTGATTTCTTAAACCACACATTCTACAACTTAAAAGATAGTGATACACCACAAATCTTCTTTGCAGGAAACAGCATCAGTGCTACTTACTTAAAAGATTTATTAGACATTATTGGAGATAAAGACTTCTCTGTAAACGTAATTTCTAAATCAGGAACAACAACAGAACCAGCAATTGCGTTCCGTGTGTTCAAAGAATTATTAGTGAAAAAATATGGTAAAGAAGAAGCAAACAAACGTATTTACGCTACAACAGACCGTGAACGTGGAGCAGTAAAAGTAGAAGCAGACGCTGAAGGATGGGAAACATTTGTAATTCCTGATAACGTTGGTGGACGCTACTCAGTATTTACTGCAGTAGGTTTATTACCAATAGCTGCTTCAGGAGCAAACATTGATGAATTAATGGCTGGAGCTGCAGATGCTCGTGCAGCTTACATGAGCGATAAATTAGAAGAAAACGAAGCTTACCAATACGCTGCATTACGTAACATCTTATACCGTAAAGGTAAAGATACAGAATTATTAGTAAACTACGAACCAAGCTTACAATACTTCTGCGAATGGTGGAAGCAATTATTTGGTGAAACAGAAGGTAAAGATCAAAAAGGAATTTACCCATCAAGTGCTAACTTCTCTACTGATTTACACTCATTAGGTCAATTCATCCAAGAAGGACGTCGTAACATCTTTGAGACTGTGTTACACGTAGAACAACCTCGTGAATCAATGATGATTCCAGAAATGGAAGAAAACTTAGATGGCTTAGCTTACTTACAAGGTCGTGACATGAACGATGTAAACGACAAAGCCTTTGAAGGTGTATTATTAGCTCACATCGACGGAGATGTACCAAACTTTGTTTTAAACTTAGCAGACATGAGCGAACGTACATTAGGTGAAATGATGTACTTCTTTGAATTAGCTGCTGGTATTTCAGGTTACTTAAACGCAATTAACCCATTCAACCAACCAGGAGTAGAAAAATATAAGAGCAACATGTTCGCTTTATTAGGAAAACCTGGATTTGAAGAACAAACTAAAGAATTAAATGAACGTTTAGATAAATTTAATAAATAGTTTTCCATGAAAGAAAGCTTGATTTCAAGCTTTCTTTTTTTATTTTTTCATTGCAATGAAAACAGATTCATGCAATAATTGAAACTAATTATAAGTATTGCTATAATAAGAAAGTGCTATAAGCAGAAGAAGGAATGAATGAGGATAAGGTGAGGTTTATTTATGACAGAAGAAATAAAAAAACCAAGTCCAAAACCGTCTAGAAGACGAGATACGCAAGAACCAAAAAAACGAATCATTATGATTGTAGCGATTGCGTTAGTAATTGGTGTCTTAGCGTTAGGATTTGCTTTTTATAATTACTGGAATTCAGGGTTAGAAGCAATGAACCCTAAAGACACTAAAGATTATCAAATCGAGATTCCAGTGGGTTCATCAACCAAACAAATCGGTAGCATCTTAGAAGATAAAGGGATTGTTAAATCTGGATTTGTCTTCTCTTACTATGCAAAATCACATGCGAAAAAAGGTTTCCAAGCTGGCTATTATGCATTATCTCCAAGCATGGATGTGAAAAAAGTAGTTTCAACTTTAGAAAAAGGCGGATCTACTGACCCTCGTGGAATTCCAATTGCTACGATAACGATTCCAGAAGGATATACCGTAGATCAAATCGGTGATTTAATTGAGAAGAAAACAGATTTCTCAAAAGAAGAATTTTTAAACTTAATGCGTAACCGTGACTTCTATAATAAGATGGAACAAAAATATCCGGAATTATTACAAAGTGAAGAATCAACGATTGATCAAGTACGTTATTACTTTGAAGGATATTTGTATCCAGCAACTTATAACTTGTATAAGAAAGAATCTTTAGAAGAATTTGTCGAAGAAATTTTAGGCAATATGAATACGGTGATGAAAGAATTCTATGAACCAATTAAGCAACAAAACTTAACGGTTCAGCACGTCTTAACTCTTGCTTCTTTAGTTGAAAAAGAAGGAGTAACCGAAGAAGATCGTCGTAAGATTGCTGGTGTTTTCTTCAATCGTATTGCAAAAGGAATGCCTTTACAATCAGATATTTCTGTAACGTATGCAATGGGTGAACATAAAGTTCATTTATCTGTAGATGATGTAAGAACACAATCTCCATACAACTTATATATCAATCCAGGCTTTGGACCAGGACCATTCAATAATCCAAGTAAAGCAGCGATTGATGCGGTTGTATATCCTGAAAAGAGTGATTACTTGTATTTCATCGCTGATATTAAGACTGGAAAAGTTTACTTCGCAAAAACATTTGAAGAACACGAAAAACTATGCTCTCAATATATTGAAGGGTATAATAATAAGTAAAATATGAAGTGTGGCTTTGCCACACTTTGTATTGTTTATTAAAGGAGAGAAAAACATGGCAGAAAAAGTATTTCCAATGACTTTAGAAGGAAAACAAAAATTAGAAAACGAATTAGAAGAATTAATTATGAAAAAACGTCCTGAAATCGTAGAACGTATTAAAATTGCACGTAGCTACGGGGACTTATCAGAAAACTCTGAATATGAATCTGCAAAAGATGAACAAGCTTTTGTCGAAGGTCGTATTACAACTTTAGAAAATATGATTCGTTTTGCTCAAATTATTGATAGTGAAGGCGTAGATAGTGACGAAGTTTCTTTAGGTAAAACAGTTACATTTAAAGAATTACCAGATGGAGAAGAAGAAACTTATACTATCGTAGGTTCTGCGGAAGCAGATCCATTTGCTGGTAAAATTTCTAATGATTCACCAATCGCTCAAGCATTATTAGGTGCTCACTTAGGAGAAGAAGTGGTAATTGCAACTCCAGGTGGCGAAATGAAAGTAGAAATTATTAAAGTAGAAAATTAATAAACAGAAAAGTTGGCCTAGCCAACTTTTTTTTGTGAGGAAAAATGAGAGTTGATAAAGTATTAGAGCAAAAATTACAAGCAAGTCGGAAACAAATGAAGCAATGGCTTAAAAATGAAGATGTCATCGTGAATGGAAAAGTGGTTACAGAAGGAAATTATGATATCGAAGGACGAATTGACACCTTGACAGTAGAAGGAAAAGAAATTGGAATTCCACAACATGATTACTATATGTTACATAAACCAAAAGGGGTCGTCACGGCGAATACCGATGCCAAAGATCCAACGATTTTTGATTACTTACCTAAAATAAAAGAAGGATTTTCCATTGGGCGCTTAGATAAAGATACGACAGGATTAATTATCGTTACGAATAACGGAAGACTCGGTTATCATTGTACCCAAGCGAAAACGAAAGTGGGAAAATGGTATGAAGTAACCGTCAATGGCCCATTGACCAAAAAAGATGAACAAGCTTTTTTAGACGGCATTACTTTTTTAGATGGAACACGTTGTCGCTCGGCTCAATTATGGATTGAAAAAAGTGGCGAAAAAGAAAGTGAAGCTAAAGTTTATCTAACAGAAGGGAAACGACATCAAATTAAAAAGATGTTTTTAGCTCAAGGAGTCAAGGTGACAGCATTGAAACGAACACAAGTCGGACCTATTGTTTTAGATGAGCAATTAGAAGAAGGAGAATATCGTCCACTGACCAAAGAAGAAATCGAAGAATTATACGAAGAAATGCGAAACTAAGAGCCACTTTTGAGTTGGATGTGCTATAATAAAAAAATACCAAGAGAAAACAGAAAATGAGGGAAAATTGTGGAAAGAATTGTTCGTTTTGAAAAGAAAGATAATCAACGTTTGTTTAATCCTGTCCGTGATGCGATTTTAAAATACAAAATGATTGAACCTGGAGATAAAGTCGCTATCGGTATGAGCGGTGGGAAAGATAGTTCTACTTTATTTTACTTATTGCATACTATGAAGGAACAAAACCGTTTAGGATTCCAAGATTTTGAATTACATCCAGTAGCGTTAGATACAAATCGTTTGATGGATTTAACGCCATTGAAAGAATTTTGTGCAGATTTAGGTTATGAATTAGAAGTCATTCCAACCGATATTGCAGAAATTGTTTTTGATGTTCGTCAAGAGAAGAATCCATGCTCCTTATGTGCAAATTTGCGTCGAGGTGTGTTGTATTCTACTTGTCAAGAACGTGGATATAATAAAGTAGCGTTAGGACACCATTTAGATGATGCGATTGAAACCTACTTTATGAACTTTTTATTCCATGGCGAAATGGCGAGCTTTAAACCAGTTACTTATTTAACAAAAACAGAAACTACCGTCATTCGTCCATTATTATATGTCCATGAGCAAAATATTATTCATTTTGTAGAACGTGAAAAAAATGTACCGGTCATCTTTAATCCTTGTCCTGTAGATAAGAAAACAAAACGAGAAGAAATTAAGCATTTAGTGACTCATTTAGCAAAAACTTATCCTGATGTGCGTGAAAAATTCGTCAAGATGATGGAAAGTGAGGACAAAGCTGAGTTTTGGCATCCGCTTGACCCTCAAGAATAGGATGACTACAATAAAGCTAGAATAGAAGAGAAAAGAGGGACCCCCAGTGATTGAATTTTATGTCAATGATGAACAAGGGAATTTACAAGAAGTTTCCCATTTTTGTAACCATTCATGGGTCAATGTGAGTAGTCCCAATCAAGAAGATATCGACTATTTATTAAACGAGTTACAAGTACCCGAAGACTTTATGAATTATGTACTCGACCGAGACGAATCTGCTCGTATTGAAAAAGATAATGATACGAATGTCACACTCGTGATTTACGATATTCCGTATTTCAATGAAGATAGTGAAGATTCGATTTATAGTACCATTCCGATGAGTTTTTTGATTTTTCCACATTGTATTGTGACCGTCTCAACCGATTTCCAAATCTTAGATCAGTATCAAGAAGCTCAATTACGTAAAACATTAAACCCGGCTTTGCCGATTCAATTTTTACTTCAATTTCTTTATGAAGCAGCGAAAAAATATCTAAGCTATTTGCGTATTTTGAACAAACGTCGTAAAGATATTGAAAAAAATATTGGTATGAAACCACGAAATGAAGATTTAATGCAACTGATGAGAATTGAACGCTCATTGATTTATTTCATTATGTCTTTGAAAACGAATAGTCTAGTTTTAGAAAAAATTCGTCGTGGTTATTACCTAGTTACCTATGAAGAAGATAATGAACTATTAGAAGACTTAATGATTGAAACTCAACAAGGGATTGAAATGGCGGAGATTTCGAACCGCATTATTAATGAATCAACAGATACCTATGCCAATTTGATTTCCAACAACATGAACGAAGTGATGAAATTCTTAACCGTGTATTCTTTAATTTTATCCATTCCAACGATTGTCTTTAGTTTCTATGGAATGAACGTGCATTTGCCATTGGCCGATTGGAAGCATTGGAGTTGGATTGTAGTGACTGTTATTGCGGTACTGATTTCCCTTTTATTTATTCGCTATTTCAAACACAAAGATTATTTCTAGAAAGATTAGAAAAATTTTTTCTAATCTTTTTTTGTGCTCATAATTCACAAGTTTGTAAAAAAATACACAAACTTACAATGGGAAAAACTCAAGGATAAGATGTGAAAAAATCACATATTGAGAAGAAAAAGGAATAAATTGTTTATTTTATCACTTTAAAAAAGGCGAAAATAAGGGAAAATGACATTTTGAAAATCAAAAAAATATTGCTACAATGGGAAAGACAGAAAAAAAGAAAGGAATTATTTTATGAGAACATTTTTCAAATCTATTCCAATTCCGATGTGCGGATTGGTTTTAGCCATTTTATCCATTGGTAATTTATACACTGCCTATCATTTACCGATTTTAACTAGTATTTTTGGAACGATTGGTGTCATTTTGATGTGTTTAATTTTAGCAAAAATTATCTTTGTCTTTGAACATACACGTCATGACTTAAAAAACCCAATTATTGCTTCCACATCTCCAACGTTTTCGATGGGATTCATGGTGTTATGTACGTATTTAGTTCGTTGGTTTCCTGATCAACCGATTGTTAATTACTTGTGGCTATTTGCGATTGTCATTCAATTTTTATTAGTTATTTACTTTACGTATTATTTCTTAATCGCTTCTGATGTCACAATGGAACATGTTTATCCAAGTTGGTTTGTTGTGTACTGTGGATTAGGAATTGTGCCTGTAACTTGTGCAAACTTCTATCCAGAAGTAGGACGAGTATTATTCTGGTTAGCTTTATTGTTCTATTTCATTTTATTACCAGTCATTATTTACCGTGTCTTTATTCACCGTAAATTTGAAGAACATACCATGCCATTAGTAACGATTTTAGCTGCACCAGGATCATTGTGTTTAGCAGGATATTTATCTGCGTTCCCACATCCACATATTGTTTTGGTAACGTTATTAACGATTATTTCTCAACTATTATATCTATTTGTTATCTTCCGTTTACCAGCAATGTTAAAAGGAGCATTCTATCCAAGTTATGCTGCGTTTACTTTCCCATTGGTAATTTGTGCGGTCGCTTTAACAAAAGCTTATCAATATTATCTACAAGCCGGTCATGCATTTACATGGATGCATTATTTAGCCGTAGTAGAAACAGTTATTGCTAGTGTGATTGTAGTTTATGTCTTAATCAAATATATTCATTTCATTATTAAAGCGAATGTAACAAAGAAAACTCCACATACTGATGCGAATGACGCAATTGAAGAATAAAATAAAAAATAAAGTTTGTACAAAGAGCAACAAAGTGTGCTATACACAGTTGCTCTTTTTTTGCAAATAATTTGATAAAAAAGCGTTTTTTTTTAGTTTTGTTTAATCTTTAGAGAGTAAGATTGTACACAGAAGTACAAAAAAGGAGGCACTATGAGTAAGAAAAACTCAAAGAAACCTCTCATTATTATTGCACTTTTGCTTTATTTGGTAGGTGGTGCAGTGTTATTCTATCCGATTTGGAGTCAATGGTGGAATGAACACAATCAAAGTCAAGCCATTCAAACCTATCAAGGAGATGTGGAAAAAGCATCTCGTGAAGAAATAAATAAAGTATGGAAAAATGCTCAATTATATAATCAAAAATTATACAAAAAGGGATTAGATTATTACGCAAGCAAAGGAAACTTTGACCATTACAAAAAGCAATTACTCGTTGGTGATTCAAATGTAATGGGAATTATCGATATCCCTTCTATTAACGTTCATTTACCTATCTATCATGGAACGGAAGATCGAATCTTAGAAGTAGGAGTTGGGCATTTAGAAGGAACCTCATTACCGACTGGCGGTAAAAATACCCATGCCGTACTAACTGGACATACAGGGTTACCTTCTGGTGGTACTTTATTTACACCGTTAGTGAAACTACGAAAAGGAAATTTATTTTCCATTCGTGTGTTAAATAAAGTTTTATATTATCAAGTCGATGATATAAAAGTAGAAAAGCCTGAAAAAGTACATACCCTAGGAATCTATCCCGGAAAAGACTATGTGACATTGATTACCTGTACCCCATATGGTGTAAATAGTCACCGTCTTCTTGTCCGAGGGGTTCGCATTAATGAAGATTTGAGTACCCCAAATAATATCCGTCGTATTCCACCAATCATTGTCTGGTTGGCATTTGCTACTATTGTAATTGCACTTCTCATATTGTATTTTGTTTTGCGCAAAAAACGTCAAAAGAAAATCAATGAGAAAGAAAGACAAGAGAGTATAGAGGATGAAACGAAAGAGAGATAATTGGACTGAAACAAGTCTAAAGATATTAATGATTCCTATCTTATTGGTAGGAATCTTTCTATTTTTAAATGGGTTGATTATGCCATTCCTTTCTGAGCGATTAACAAAAGAACATTTGTTAAGTAATTATTCGGCAGAGGAATTAGCAGAAAATCAAAAGAAGTCTAGTGAGTATGATTATGAAGGTGTTTCTTATTTGACGTCACTATCTTTATTACAATCACAAGCAAAAGATATGGTCGAAAAAGATAAGGTGCCTGTTGTTGGTGATATTGTGATTCCAAGTGTGAATATTCATTTACCCATAGTCAAAGGAATCAGTCAATACTATTTATCTATCGGAGCAGGAGAAATGCGACCAGAAGAAAAAATGGGAGTTCATAACTATTCATTAGCATCTCATAATTTTAATGATGATCGTATTTTATTCTCACCTTTACGACACATTAATATTGGAGACAAAGTTTATTTAAGTGATAAGCGTAATGTGTATGTCTATGAAGTCGATGACAAAGAATATGTGGCACCCACACAAATTTCTGTCATTGAAGAAGGAAAGAAAAATAAAATTACTCTTGTTACTTGTAGTATGTCAGGAAAAACGCGTCTTGTGGTCACTGGCCCTTTAGTAAAAACTTACTCATGGGCAAAAACCCCAGGAAACGTGAAGGATTATTTCTTAGGAGGTAGAAATGACCGATAGTAAAGCGGAAATCGAAGCAAGGCCAGAAGAAACTCCGATAAAGAACAAAAAGAAACGTTCTTTAGGAACTGTCCTGATTGTTGTATTGACGATTGTTATCTTGTTTGCTAGTTTTTATGTTTTTCAGCGCAATATCATTAGTGTAGTACAAAGTAAAGAAAATCATTTTTTCCATATTTTGTATCAAGCTAAACACTATGATAAAGATGATGAGGTAGCGATTCTAAACGATGATAAAGAAGGAATCTTAGCAACCATCATTGCCATGCCAAAAGAGAAAGTAAAAGAGAAGAAAGTTCTCTTATTATTAGAAGGACAAAACAAAGTACCCAAAAATCAATGCGTCCTTCAATATTCCTATCATGGAAAAACGTATTACCGTTTAATTCCACAAGAAGAAATCCTAGGCAAGAAGCTGATTTAACTATTACCCTACAAAGGAGGTGAGACTATGAAACGAGTCGTTCCGTGGTTACTCACTTTTATCGTGTGTACCCCAAATGTATTGTCTGGTGTTGAGACGGTAAACGCTTTGACACGAGATAAAAAAGAACAAACGAAAATTTCTGATGTGAAGTTTTCTAAAGATGCCATTCATTCGCAAGAAAAAATGGATCTTTCTTTTAAAATCGAAAAGCCGAAAGAAAGTCCGTTAGAACGAACTTATTCGATTCCAAAAGATATCGAACATTCTTTAATTCCAACAAAATCCAAGTATGTTATTAAACAAAAGAAAAAAGAAGTTGGAGAAATTCGTTTTAAAAAGGACAAAATGATGGTGCAGTGGAAACAAGATACTGCCCAACAAAAAATTGAAACTGATTGTACCTTAGAAGTAAAAGCTCATTATTATAATGATGAAGAAGAAATTAATAAGGTAAAAATCGGTAAAGAAGTTACCAAGATCTTACCTGCCACTGAGCCATTAGAAGATGAAAACTTATTGATTCAAGATATTCACTATCAGCCACTTGAACGAAAAAAAGAGAATCAAGTTGTTTTAGATTTAAAATGGCCAGTGACTACTGAATTAAAAGAAGGAAATCAATATGTGTTTAAGCTACCAAAATGGATGGAAGCGAAAAAACGTGAGATTTCTTTTAAAGACGAAGACAAGAAAAACTGGTTTGAGGCAAAAATCGAAAAAGAACGGATTACTTTGAAAATCTTAAAAGGAAAAGTATATGATCCAACGGTTTATCGTTTGCCAATCGTTTTTCGTGTCAACGCCAACCAAAATGAAAAAGTAGTGCAATGGATGAAGCGTGCGATTCCATTACAGAAAAAGTCAGTCGCGATGGATGAGATTGATACAGCAGCTGTAGATACAACAAAAGAAACAAAAGAAGAGCACAAACAAAGTTCAGCTCCTGATTCTGAACCTTCTTCTACACGTGAAAAGACGAGAAGTGTTTCTTTAACCAGTGATTCTGCAGATGATGCAACATCAACAACGACTACCGATATCCAAGATGCAATTATTCTTTCTCATCAAGAAGTGAAAGAAGGGGCTACGGAACAAGAGGAAATCAAAATTCGTACAGTAGAAGAACTTCTACAAAAAAGCCAGCGTATCCGTCGAGCAGCGCAAGAGCGTAGCAGTGGATTAAATTATTCGATTTCTGCAAATGCAGCGATTGTCCCAAACAATAAAAAATTCCATTTCACTGTGAATTTAAGAGAACGTTATGCAGGTGAAATCAAACCAGGAATGGAAGATGTTTTCACCTTGACAGATCTAGGATCAAATGTAGCTTATCTTGAAGGCGAACCACAAAGCTTTGTGTTAACAAGTGATGAGGGAGACAGAGTTGGAACAGTGACGATTGAAAAACATCTTGTCCGTGTTCGTTATGAACATCATAGAAAGACTTATCGTCCAATGCATGTAGAATTCCGTGTACCTGTTACTGCTCATAACTTTACCGCAGAAGAACATGAACTTTATATGACAGGTGGTAATACAAAATTACGTATTATTGCTTTAGGTTTACCAGCAGATCAAGTTCAAGCGAAACCGTTAGAAGATTTAAGTAATAAAAATATAGTTGATAGTATTAGTGTATCTCCTTCTACATGTAATGATGGAGAAGATGTAAATATTATGGTCCGTTTTAGTGAAAAATATGCTAATACAATTCATGATGGTGATAGTTTTACTGTTCGATTGGGAGATTTAGGCCCAGATGTAGCTTCTCTTACTGCATATAAACCTAAAAAAAATCCACAACCACTAGTACAAAATGGAATTGAGATGGCAGACTTGTACATTTATGATCACGAAGCTCGAGTAGTTTTTAAAAATGTGAATCTATTGCATAATATTTGGGGAAATTTTACTTTTCCGGCAAAAGCAAGAAATTTCACTCCAAATGACGCAAAAATCCCTATCACATCAGGAAATCATAAAACATATTTAACAATTAATGGTGTGACTAACTCGGGATCTGATGAAAATCCATTTTATTATAAGTCTGGAGATATGTCATTAGAAAACCCAAGTCATGTTCAATGGTGGTTAAACGGTAATTTAAATCAAGAAGAATTACTAGATAATGTTTATATTCGAGATCAAGTACAACAAGGTCATATTGTTGATTGGTCAACTATGTATATCTATTTCAGAGGTGGCCCACTGAATGGTAGAACTTTTTCAATGGAAGAGTTTAATAACAGTGGTTATGGATATATTCAAAAAGTTTCTAATACAGAATTTAATGTTACAATTTCCCCTTGGATTATTGACGCTTGGGGACGTTGGATGCCGCAAACAGGAAACTTTACGGTGACATATCAAACGTTAATTACTAATCCAAATCAATTAACCTTTGATAACCATTCTCAAATTTGTTATCGAACTCCAAATGATTCTAAGAATTGGGAAGAGGCAAATGCTACAGTAAAGAATATCTTTATGGATGGTGAAATCCATGGTGAAAAAGATCTACTATTAGAAAAAGTGGATGAGAATAATCGTAATAATCATTTACAGGGCGCACATTTTGAATTAGTAAATTCTAAAACGAATAAAGTATATCGTGGAGTTACAAATAAAGAAGGTAAAATTCTATTTAAAGATATAGCAAATGGAACATATGTTCTTCGCGAAACGAAGGCTCCTGATGGTTACCGAGAAAATCATAAACCTTTTGAAATCTTTGTCTCTAATAAAGGTATAGAATTTAAGAGTAACTACAAAGAGATTATTTCTCATACAAAAAACAGCTTTATAATTACCAATAAAAAGAAAAAATCTGAAGCTGTCGGTCCATTATTACCAAATACTGGTGGGGACGGATATAAAACATGGCTTATTCTGGTTGCCTGTACCCTAATTTTAGGCACTATGATTTTATATATTTATAAGAAGAAAGGAACTCATACACAATGAAAAACAACAAAATGATGAAAGCCTCAGTGGCTTCAGCAATGTTATTAGGTTTAGTAGCACCTACAGTATTAGCTACTACAAATGTTGCAACTGCAACAGCAGCAGAATCAAAACAAGATAGCGCTTTACAAGAAAGCTTAAAAGCGACAACAGGTCATGATAGCATTACCATTACATCTCACAATGGTATTCCATTGGATAAAGAAACATTTAATGCTTATCGTTTAATGGATGCTCACTACGTTAAAGGTGAAAATGATACACGTGAAGAAGCATACGTAATTATTCCAAAATGGCAAAAATTCTTTAACAAAGAAGTTAAAGGTAATGAAGAAACAAAATGTTCCGATGAAGAAGCTGCTAAATATTTGGCTAATTTACAAAAAGATCCTGCAGGATTGAAAAAATTCCAAGAACATGTATTTGACTATGCAAATGATCATAGTATTGAACCATTAGGTACAAAAAATGCAGAAAGAAATACTTATACAATTTCTAATTTACCAGATGGTTACTACAGTGTAATCCAAGTAGCAGATGAAAATACTGTTTCATTATCATACAATATCTTAGTTACAGTCGATGGACATGATACAAATGCGAAAGTAGATTTAAAAGCTGATGTTCCATCACTATTAAAAACAATGAACGGAACTGATGATCCAAAAAATGATAAGAAAGCAATGGATTTTGCAATCGGTGATGATGTACCATTCCGCTTAGTATCAAAAGTTCCTGATATGTCTGGATTTGAAGCCGACAAAGATGGTAAACATGGTGGACGTTATGTCTTTGAAGTTTGCGATACAATGAGTAAAGGATTAACGTTAGATCCAAATAGTATTGATATTAAAATTGATGGTAAAGAATATAAAGATTTTGACTATGTAAAAACAGGAGATAATAAATTCCGTTTAGTATTTGGTATTAATTCTACAAATGGAAAATCAGATGACTGTACTAAAGATAAGGATGGATGTACAAATACAACACCATCAAATGATAAAGATGTTTTATCTGATGCAGATGGCGTTTTAAATGATGAAGTTTTCAAGAAAAATACAGGTAAACCAATTGTAATTACTTATAAAGCAAAATTAAATGCCAATGCTGTGTTAGGTAAAGAAGGAAATGCCAATACAGCCAATGTATTATACTCAAATAACCCATACAAACCAGAAAATGTAAACCATACTTGGGATAGTACAACTCATGCTTTCACATTTGGCTTAGATTTAACAAAAGTAGATGATAACCAAAAAGCATTAGCAGGTGCTGAATTCCAATTAACTACAAATGATGGAACAGAAATCAAAGTTAAACAAGAAAAAGATGGTTCATATGTTGTTTCTAAAGATGATGATGCTGTTTCAAAAGTAGTATCATCAAAAGATGGTAAAATCTTTGTTAAAGGGTTAGATGCTGGTTCATATCAATTAAAAGAAACTAAAGCTCCAGCAGGATATAACTTATTAGAAAAACCAATTAAATTTACAATTTCTCCAAAATACAAAGAAATTCAACCAGGTGATTATACTAATATCGAGGGAATTTTAGAAGACTTAACTGTTACTGGAACAGAAACAGGTCATGAATTTTCTGCAGATGCTACTAAAGGTACTGTTTCAACAACTGTAGTCAACAAAGCTGGCGGATTATTACCAAAAACAGGGGGACGTGGTATCTTCATGTTAGCAGCAATCGGTTTAGCTTTAATGGCTTTAGCAACTTACGTATTATTTGGTCGTAAAAAAGCTACAAAATAATTAAAATAATTTAGGAAGGTGAGTTTTCTCACCTTCTTTTTTGGTATAATGGAAAAATGGAGGGAAAGAATATGAATACATTTTATTGGTATCCAAAGTGCTCAACTTGTCGTAAGGCAAAAAAATTTTTAGATGAACATAATGTTTCTTATGAAGCAATTGATATGATTACAAATACACCAGATAAAGCAACCATCCTTGCGTGGTTAGAACGTAAAGATTACCCAATCCGTCGTTATTTCAATACTAGCGGACAAAAATACCGTGCTTCTGGTTTAAAAGAAAAACTAGATGAGATGAGTTTAGAAGAATGTGCAGAAGTTTTATCCCAAGATGGCATGTTATTACGTCGTCCAATTTTAGTTACTGAAAATGGTGTCGCATTTGGTTTTAAAGAAGATCAATATAAGGAGATGTTGAACCTTGACTAATTTAGTAGAAGTAGCCACAGTAGAGGGCACAACGTATTTTCAATTAACAAAAGAAGCGCAAGAAAAATATGGCTCAGAACCATTTTTCTCTTTCTTTGTTGAAGAAGGGGCAAAAGTAGAGGAAGGGGAAGTCATTGCAGAAATGGAAGCAGATAAAACCGTTATTGATTTACCTGCTCCTTGTGCTGCAACTATTGTGCGTTTAGCGCAAGCTCCACAATTATGCGTCGTGGATATCCACGTATAATTTATGACTACGAGGGAACTCCAATTTCATTTTTTTCTTCAATAGTTTATACATTTCTTTTTCACTTAATTCGGGATAAGCTTCATGCTCGTATCCATCTGTAAGTAGGGTATAGGTCTCATTGTCTTTATGAATTTGAATTTTACGGTCTCTTTTAAAGCTAGCGACAATCATTTCACATTGCATTTTATTTTTACTTTGTTTTTGTAAAAAGGAAGGGACTTGTTGATAAGAAATTAATTTCATAAGCTTCTCCTTTCGAACCTTGTTTCTATTCATAGTATACTAGGTCTGAACTAAAGATAATAGAAAAGAGGATGACCATGCAAGTATTATGGACAAAGGATGTAGCAACAATGTTTGATGGAGAAGACAAAAAAGCACTAGCGAGTGAATTATTAAAACGAATTCCATCATTTATCGAAAATGATTATTATCGTATTAAACCCGTTCGTTTACTAGCAAAAGAACCATACCCAATTCAAGAATTACGTGTACACGTGAAGAAGAAAGACTATCGTGTTGCTTTTGCTGAAAAAGGAGAAGAAAAAATTATCTTTTATGTAGATCCCATTTTGAAAAAATCAATTTTTGAGGCAAACTGCCGTAAATATGTAAATAAAAATAAAAATTATCTAGCTGGAGCAGAGCTAGTCAAAGAATAGGAGTGGATGATTTGAAACCATCAATCTATGGATTAACACGCCCAGAAATGGAAGCAT
This sequence comes from Catellicoccus marimammalium M35/04/3, assembly GCF_000313915.1. Taxonomy (NCBI): domain Bacteria; kingdom Bacillati; phylum Bacillota; class Bacilli; order Lactobacillales; family Enterococcaceae; genus Catellicoccus; species Catellicoccus marimammalium. The sequence continues at coordinate 46,651 of NZ_AMYT01000008.1, read as the reverse complement.
GGTTTATTGAACATGGAGAAAAGAAATTTAGAGCAACACAAGTTTGGGATTGGTTATATCGTAAACGTGTGAACTCTTTTGCGGAAATGACAAACTTAAAAGCACCTGTCATTGCGATGTTAGAAGAAAACTTTGTAATCAATCCGTTAAAAGAAAGTATTATCCAAAAATCAAGCGATGGAACAATCAAATATTTATTTGAATTAAGTGACCATCAATTAATTGAAACCGTATTAATGCGTCATAAATATGGTCTATCTGTTTGTGTAACTACACAAGTTGGTTGTAACATGGGATGTTCTTTCTGTGCGAGTGGGTTACGTAAAAAACAACGTGACTTAACCGCTGGAGAAATTGTTTCTCAAGTGATGCAAGTACAACGTTATCTAGATGCACAAGGCAATGATGAACGTGTCAGCCATATTGTAGTCATGGGAATTGGTGAACCTTTTGATAACTACGATAATGTAATGACATTTTTACGCGTAGTGAATGATGATAAAGGATTAGCTATTGGTGCTCGTCACATTACCGTTTCTACTTGTGGAATCGTACCAAAAATTCGTCAATTTACAAAAGAAGGATTACAAGTAAACCTAGCTCTTTCTTTACATGCGCCAAATGACGAAATCCGTACTAAGATTATGAAGATTAACCGTGCGTTCAAATTAGAAGATGTGATGGATGCTTTATTTGATTATATGGATGAAACAAACCGCCGTGTAACTTTTGAATATATTATGATTCATAATGTGAATGACCAAAAAGAACATGCAAAAGAGTTAGTAGAGCTATTAAAAGATCACAAGAAATTATGCTATGTAAACTTAATTCCTTATAATCCAGTGAACGAACATGTGGATTATCAACGTAGTGAATTAGATGATATTTTAGCATTTTACGACATTTTGAAGAAAAATGGAATTAACTGTGTCATTCGTCAAGAACACGGAACAGATATTGATGCAGCTTGTGGACAATTACGTTCAAAAGCAATGAAAAAACAATAATTCTCATATTTTTCATATCGGAATAGTGAATTGAGAAGAAAAAATATGGAAGAAACAAAGGTGAGTTGCTTGCCTTTTGTGAATTATTCATATTAAAATAAAAATTGACCGAAGTGGTTAAAAGAGGAATAGAAAGAAGGATTTTTTATGTGTACAGGTTTAAGATTTACTGATACAGCAAATAATCTATATTTTGGTCGTAATTTAGACCTTGATGAAAATAACTACGGAGAACAACCAATTTTAGCTCCTGAAGGATATGAAATGCAATATCGTCATATGCCAGCTAAAAAATTATCAACAGCGATTATTGGTATGGGTGTAAACGCAGGTGGATACCCATTATTCTTCGAAGCTTGTAGCGCACGCGGAATGGGTATTGCAGGATTAAACTTCCCACGCAACGCTTACTTCGCTCCAGAAGGTGACCAAACTAAAAAATATAATGTAACTCCATATGAATTCATGGTATGGGCATTAGATGAATTTGAATCTGTTGCTGAATTACGTGAAGCATTAAAAGATACATACTTAATCGGTACAGACTTTGCACCAGGTATGCCTTTATCTCCATTACACTGGATCATTTCAGACGCAAATGAAACAATCGTTGTGGAACAAACAAAAGAAAAAGGTTTAATGGTTTACGAAAACAATGTAGACGTATTAACAAACAATCCAGAATTCCCATGGCACATCCAAAACTTAAACAACTACATTGGTTTAAGTGCAAATGACCGTTCAAACACAACTTGGAACCGTCAAGAATTACAATTCCAAGGTATTGGTACAGGTCAATTAGGATTACCAGGGGATAGTTCAACTCAATCACGCTTCGTGAAAACAGCATTCTTAAATGCTAACTACCCAACTCAAGAAGGAGAAGAAGCAAACGTTGCTCGTATGTTCAACACATTAATGGACGTAGCTATGCCTTACGGAAGTGTTATCAACGAACATGGTGCAATCGAATTTACAATCTACACTTCTTGCTACTCACAAGCAACTCAAACTTATTACTACCACATTTGGAACGAAGCTGAAATCAAACATGCTTCTATTACAGATGAAAACCGTAAAGGTACAGAAATCGTTACTTTCGAAAAATAAGCAACGAGTAGAAGAAGAGCTAGGGATTTTCTCTAGCTCTTTTTTCTTTCTGTGTGATTATAAAATAAACTTAAAAAAAGATGGAACTTTCATCGGCAAAATATGGAAAAAGCCGAACGATTGTGATAGATTATATAATGAAATGAAAACTTGGGAGGAACAGAGCATGACCAAAGCAATGTTAGTCATTAATCCTTCTTCAGGTGGAGAAAGAGCCTCTTATTACAAACATTTAGCACTGGCTACCTTACGAGCAAAATTTGGGACAGTAGAATTACGTGAAACAACCGGTCCTTATGATGCAACTCGTTTTGCAAGAGAAGCTTGTGAGAATTACTATGATGCTTTTTTTGTCATGGGAGGAGATGGCACCGTTAATGAAGGAATTAGTGGATTAGCGGAACAGCCGTATCGACCAAAGTTTGGTTTTTTCCCATTAGGTACAGTAAATGATTTGGCTCGTGCCTTAGGAATTTCTTTGCATCCAAGACAAGCTATTATGGATATTGAAGATGCAGTTTTGAAACCATTAGATATTGGAAAAATTAATGATCATTATTTTATGAATGTTGTTGCTTTAGGAGACATTCCAGAAGAATTAAACAACGTAAAATCAGAACAAAAAACAAAATTGGGAAAATTAGCGTATAGTTTAGCAGGCGTAAAAGCACTGAAAGAAAATGAACAACATGAATTTTTATTAAACATGGACGGAGAAGAGATAAACCTAACCACAAGTTTAATTATGATTGGGCTAACAAGTTCCATTGGTGGCTTTAAACATATGATTGACCCAGCAGAAGTTGATGATGGAAAATTACATTTTATTGCTTTACTTGCCGATAATTTATTTGATACGTTAATGGTGGCGCCAACCGTGTTAAGTGGTGATTTAATCAATAATGAAAAAATCTATTACCGTGAGTTTGAACATTTACATATTGCGCTAGAAAATGAAGAAATAAGCCCATTTTCAGCGAATGTTGATGGCGATCGCGATGATCCATTACCGTTAGATATTTCGGTTTTACCTCAACATTTAGAAGTATATGTTCCTCGTAAAAAATAAAAAACATCCACAATCATAAGAATCATTTGATCCTTAGATGTGGATGTTTTTTTATTTACGTATTTTATTTAAATATTCTTTCGCTGCTGTTGAATTTAGACATTGATTTTCTTTAAGATAAGTCGCCACTTTTTCAATTTCAGAGCCAATCGCTCCTGCATGGATTGCTAAACTATTGGCGTGAAGACTCATATGTCCTCGTTGAATTCCTTCGCTAACCAAAGCTTTTAAGGCGGCTAAGTTTTGTGCTAGTCCTACAGCTGCCATAATTTGAGCTAATTTTCGACTGGATGGATGGTTAAGTAACGATAAATTCGCTTTTGCTTTTGGTAAAACACGAATTGCTCCACCTACTGTACCTAATGCTAGAGGAAGTGAGATTTCTCCACATAATCCCTCATCAGATAGATGCCAATAGGATAATGTTTGATAATGTCCTGAGCGAACGGCATAAGCATGCACAGCAGATTCCACAGCACGAGTATCATTTCCTGTAGCTAAAGCCACAGCATGCACACCATTCATAATTCCTTTATTATGAGTCACAGCTCGATAAGGATCAGTGTTGGCATATTCTGTTGCCAGCACAATACGTTCAGCTAATTCTTTTCCTTCTTCTTCTGTTTTTCCAAGAGCAGAGTAGGGAATACAAGTAGAAGCACTCGCTACTGCTTCGGTTGGTAAATTACTTAAAATGGCAAGTAATTTTTCACCACCGGTCCATTTTTCCAGTGTCGGAGCAATTCCTTCCATCATCGTATTTACAATATTAGCTCCCATGGCTTCTTTTGTATCGATAAAGAAGAGAACTGTTAAAAATTCATGACTAGAAGAATTTTTAGTTAAGACTTGAATATTTTTTACCCCACCTCCACGCTCGACAATAGAAGGGTGATATTGATTGGTTTCTTCAATGATTTCTTCTCGGTGGGATTCTAATGTTTGGATGGCGGTAGCTAAATCAGGAATATTGGTTAATACAACTTCACCTGTAGCATATTTGTGTTCCATTTTTGTATGAAAACCGCCGCCTTTTTTAGCCATTTTCGCAGCATTACTTGCGGCAGCAATAACTGAAGGCTCTTCTGTAGCCATAGGAATAACATAATCTTTTTTATTGATGACAAAATTTAAACCAAGACCCATAGGAATATCAAAATTACCAATATAATTTTCCACTAAATGATCTCCAATTTCAGGGCTCAGTAAATATTGAGACATCAAAATGTTTAATGTATTGTTAGTATATCCTGCTTCTAATAAACGTTCTTTTCGTTCTTCAATAGAACATTCATAAAATTTGTGCGTGTCTAATTCATTCATTTGTCTCTCACAACCTCAAGGGCCATACCCATTCCGCCACCAATACATAGAGAAACTAGCCCTAAATGTTTATCATTTTCTTCTAGCTGTTGAACCATTTGCATGACTAAGCGAGTTCCACTAGCACCTAGAGGATGACCAAGAGCAATTGCGCCACCCCAAATATTTAATTTTTCTTTTGGAATGTTTAATTCTTTTTGACAAGCGACGGATTGACTCGCAAAAGCTTCATTTAATTCGATGTAATCATAATCATCGATGGTGCGATGTTCTTTTTGACATAACATTTGAATCGCCAAAATAGGAGCAACACCCATATATTCTGGATCCATTCCTACTTCGACAAAGTTTTGAATCGTTGCCAAAATAGGTAATCCTTCTGCTTTTGCTTTTTCTTCTGTCATTAACGCAACTACTGCTGCTCCATCACTTAAAGCAGAACTATTTCCTGCGGTAACTGTACCATCTTCTGCAAAAACAGTCTTTAAGGTAGCTAATTTTTCTAAAGAAGTTGTAGGGCGCAGGCATTCATCTGCTTCAATCCCTGCAACAGGAGTGATGACTTGCGCAAATTTTCCTGCGTCTTGAGCTGCTTTTGCTTTTTGTTGAGACTGATAAGCAAAGGCATCTTGTTCTTCACGAGTAATATGGAAAGCACGAGCTACATTTTCTGCAGTAACTCCCATTTTCTCATGAGAAAAGTCATCCGCTAACCCATCATCAAAACTATCTGTAATTTCTTCAGTAAAGCGGTCTTTTAATAGAGGGGTTTTTGTAAAACTATCCACGCCACCAGCGATAATACATTGAGCACGGCCAGTTTCTAGCATTTGAGCTGCTAGATCTAAAGAAAGTAAGCCAGAACCACACACTTGATTAACGGTCATTGCCGTTACTTTTTCGGATAATCCTGCTTTTATTGCGGCAAAGCGAGCAGGGTTTTGTCCTACTCCAGCACCAAAGACTTCACCTAAAATTACTTTATCGCATAAATCTTTTAATTTTGGTTCTTTATCCAATAGTCCTTTTACTGCTGCTGCTGCAATTTCATTAGGGGCTAAGTCTTTAAAGCCCCCATTGAATTTAGCAAAAGGAGTACGATTCATTCCGACAATCGCAATTTTCATCTTATTTTCCTCCTTTGTAGTAACGACGATGATCACAAATTTTTTCTAATTGGAATGGAGCGTCATCAAAGTCACATTGGTAAGTTTCACATCCATCTTCTTCTAACCAAGTTTGATTGAATAAATCTTCATATTGTTCTACTGTGAAGCGAACACGACGATTTAATAACGCTTCGTAATCTTCTTTATGAATATGTTTTTCATATCCTGGAACTAATTTAGCAGTGAAGAATTCACCTACCGCACCAGAACCATAACTAAATAGACCAATCGTATCTTCGGTTGAGATGTTTTCATCATTGGCTAATAAAGAAATTAAGCTTAAGTATAAAGAACCGGTATATAAGTTTCCGATACGACGAGTATACATCGCTGCTTTTTCATAATGGTTTGTTAGACGTTCTTGAGTTTCTTCTGATCCTTCTTCTAAGACAGAACGCAATGCTTTTAATCCCATTTTTGTATAAGGCATGTGGAATAACAAAGCACCAAAATCATCTAAAGAAGTACCATATTTTTCACAATATCCATGGAAGGTTTCGTTAAAGAAGCGGATATAAGCTTCATTTGAGAATTTTCCATCAACAAAAGCAGTGCTAGAGTAGTTTGGACGCCAGAAGTCATAAATATCTTCAGAGTAAGCAACCGTTTTTTCATCAAAAGTCATGATGGAAGGGTTAGCACTAATAATCATAGCAATAGCACCTGCACCTTGTGTTACTTCTCCGCCAGTAGCTAAACCATAACGAGCAATATCACTACCAACGACCAACACACGACTTTCTGGATGTTGATGAATATGAGAAATTGCCGTCATTAAACCAGCAGTAGCTCCATAGCAAGCTTGTTTAATTTCGTAACAACGACAATATTTTTGAATCCCTAATAAGTTTTGTAAAATAACCGCACCTGATTTAGAAGCATCAGAGGCAGATTCTGTCCCAAAAATAATTAGGTCAATCTTTTCTTTTTCAATTTCATCCATTAATGGATAAGCAGCATTCGCTGCCATTGTATAGGCATCTTGTGTTCTTGGTTGTTGTGCCATTTCATTTTGGCCAATTCCAATAGTAAATTTATTTGGATCGATACCACGAGCATTCGCAACATCTACAAGATCCACGTAAGCATTAGGTGTGAAGAAATTTATTTTATCAATTCCGATATTCATAACGATATATTTACTAGAAAAACTAGTAATCTCCTTTCTTTCTCGTTGGTCTCTTTATCATTGAGGCCGTACTATAAGAGAAATCGATGACAGCGATTTCCTCTCCGTTCCTTATTATAATAGAAAGAAACAAAATAAGTAGAGAAAAGACATTCTTTTTATAAAAAGCTTAGGATATTTTTGTTAACCAAAAAATAACTTAAAATGATGACGGAGGATTATCGTTTAAAAAAGAAAAAAGAGAAAAGAAAAAAAGCAATAAAAAAATATAAAATTAGAGAGAAAAAAAGATGGGTTCTAATCGGTTATCTGTTATAATATTATATTGAATAATACAAATAGGATGAGGAAAATGAAAGAAGTAAAACATTGTCCCCGTTGTGGGTCCGTGGTGGAAGGAGATTTTTGTCCACGTTGTGATCTTCATTCCACAGCAACAAAAGGTGTCATCCGAGAAAAAGACACAGTAAAAGAAAATAAAAAACAATCTTTTTATGATTTTTCAAAAGAACAAGCCTCAAAAGTTCATCATACAGAGATTTTCCATAAGCAAAATATGGATCAAGAAGACTTTGAACCAGAATTTGATAAAGAAAAAGAATTCCAACAAACAGTAGGAGAAGCGATTTCTAAACAAAAATTAGAAGAAATTCCAAAAGAAAGAACAACAAAACAAAGTTCGTTACATGCGTTTAGTAAAGAAGAACCAACTTCTCCTTCAGAAAAATTAGAAGTGTTGAAAAAATCAGAAGAAACTTATGATGTGAAAGAGGAACAAGAAGAACGTGGAAAACAACTTCCACCTCTACCAAAAGAAAGTACTTCAATGGAAGAAACTACTCCATTACAAGTACCAAAAACAATGGAATCAGAAGTAGCAAAACGAAAACCAACGAAAAAAGGAGATTTCTTCGCTAAAGAAGAAGAGGCAAAAGAAGAGCCGTCTGTCTCTCCTTTAGAAGAAAAAGAAACGATTCCAACAGAGAATAAAAAAGGTCCTTCTTTATTAGAAAAAGTGCGTAATGGTTCTTTATTTAAAGACGAAAAAGTAAAAGATGACAAGGAACATGATTCTGTAGAAGCTGCAGATGCAAAAGAAGAAAATAATGAAGAACCATCAGTAGTAGAATCAAAAGAAGTAACAAATCCAAAAGAAGAAAAGAAAGAAGTTACACCTATCTTTACTTGTGCGGTAACAGCACCAAAACAAAAAGAGCAAAGTACAAAAGAAGAAAAAGAAGTAGAAGAACCAAAAGCAGAGTCTGTAGTATCTATATCTACTGAAACTCCTTCTGATTTAGAAAATTCAACAGTAAATCATGAAGGAAAAGAAGTAGAAAAAACAGAGGAGGAAACAGATTCTTATACTCGTCCGTTGCAAGAACTAGATGAAATTTTACACATCATAGAACAACGAGAAGCACAGGAGTTAGCGCAAAAAGAAAAGGCTAAAAATGAAGAAGCAGAGGAGAAAGAAGAGGAAAATACAACTCAAAATACTCCTGTCTTCATGGCCTCTGTTGCTCCAAATAAAGAAGAGAAAAAAGATTCAAAAGATACAAGTACACCTACTGGTCCTAGTTTAACGAAAGAAGAAGAAGAAAATCTACAAAAACAGCAGAAATTATTAGAAGCAAGTGTATCGCCAAAAGAGCCTGAAGAAAAGAAACCAGGAACACCGAAGAAAAAACGTTACTGGCCATGGGTTCTACTCGTAATCGTTCTTTTAGCGATTGCAGGTGGAGGATATTATTATCATTTACAAAAAGAACACACCGAAGTACAACAAGCTTATCGTAAAATTGAACGTCAAATCGATGATTATTATGTGGGTGATAAAGCAAAAGATGGTTTTGTGGCAAAAAATATGAGTGCAAAAACCATTGCCAATGTAAAAGATGAAATCGCTGATTTAGAGAAAAAAGATCCAGAAAAAGCTTCCGACCTAACAAAACAATTACAAGAGTTACAAAAGAATACGGAACTAACAAATAAAATTAATGATCTTTTTGTTTCACCAATTTTAAAAGGAGATAAAATCGAAAAAGTGGGATTAAAAGACAACGTAAAAGTGGAATTTGTCCCAGTGAAAAATCCAAGTACTCCTTTTGAAAAAGCAGTGAATGAATGTATTTTAGATGCCAAAGGACAGGCAGAAGCTCAAAAAGAAGCAAAAGATGCTGTTTCTAACTTATATGAAGGAAAAGAAGTAAAAGATAAAGTGACTTCTGAAGATTGCACAGATGCTGAAAAATTGGTAGATAAAGTACAAAATACTTCTTTGAAAAAATCATTACAAAAGAAATTAAAACAAGTAAAAGAAGTTCTTGGTGAACGTAAAAAAGAAGCAGAAGAGAAGAAAAAAGCAGAGGAAGCTAAAAAAGAAGCGGAAAAAGCAGAAAAAGAAACAAAGAAAAAGGCTGATGAGGCTTCAGATAAAACAGGTCCTTATGCTTGGGCCAAAGGGGTAAAAGAACAAGTGATTAATACTTGTATTGAACGTGGATACATTACGCCCGATGGTTATTCATTAGAGAAAGCTTTTGTCAGAAATGGCGAAGGATATTATAATTTATATGGAACAAACAATCGTTCTCGTACATTAAGTGGCTATCCAAATAGTAATATCCATGTTTATCTAGTGACAATTAACTGTAAAACAGGATGGTTTAAAGGAAACGGGAACGGATAGGAGAGAATTATGACTTTATTACAAAAAGAATTACATGAAAATAATCCAAAAGTAACTTTCCATACTAATCGTGGGGATATTACAATGGAATTATATTCAGAACAAGCACCAAAAACAGTAGAAAATTTTGTTGAATTAGCGAAAAAAGGTTACTACACAGGAACGATTTTCCATCGTGTTATCAATGAATTTATGATTCAAGGGGGCGACCCAACAGGAACAGGTTGTGGTGGTGAAAGCATTTATGGCGGACCTTTTGAAGATGAATTCTCTAAAGAATTATTCAATTTCCGTGGTGCCTTATCTATGGCTAATGCAGGTCCTAATACAAATGGTAGCCAATTCTTTATCGTACAAGCACATCAAATTCCAAATCATTTAAAACCAATGTTAGATGCTTATCCAGAAGAAGTGCGTACAGCGTACTTAGAAAATGGAGGAACTCCTTGGTTAGATCAACGTCATACAGTTTTTGGTCAAGTGATTGAAGGAATGAATGTAGTAGATGAAATTGCAGGTGTATCTTGTGATATGAATGATCGTCCATTATATGATGTTACAATTGATGCTGTAGATGTAAAAGAATAATACACGAGCCCCAGTAATGGGGCTTTTATTTAAGAAGGGAAGAGATTCATGACAGAGTATCATATCGGTATGACTGTTACAGGAACAGTAACTGGAATTCAACCCTATGGCGTATTTGTACAAATTGAAGAAGGAGTGCAAGGTCTAATTCACATTTCAGAAATTAAACCAGAATATATTCGTCATTTAAATCAATTATTTTCGGTTGGTGATCAAATTGAAGCAAAAATTATTGATATTGATGAGTATACACATAAGATGAGTCTTTCTTCACGAGCAATGCTAAAACAAGTTCCTCGTCGCTACTTGCGTAAACATTACTTTACAAATAAACATAAGAAAATTGGTTTTCAAAGTATTCAAAAGCAATTGCCAAAATGGGTAGATGAATCCATGAAGGATTTAAAAAAGGAAGATTAAGAGGGATGGAAATGAAAAAGATTGTAGCAGGAACAGTAATTCTTCTTTGTCGCGATGAAGTACGTTTTTTAGTTGAAAAAAAAGAAGAACAGTATTATTTTATTACTCGAGAAGCAGTTCCAGAAAAGACGAATCTTGGCGTAATTGTAGAAGCACTAAAAGAAATGAAATTACCTATGGATCAATTAGAATTAGCGGATTTAGTAGATGTGCGTTATGAAGAAATTCAACACTTACCTCTATATGTATTCCAGCTAGCTTTAGATCAATTACCGCCATTACCAAGTCAATATGAATGGATTGGGACACATCGTTTCCGAGAATTAATTGGGAAAGTACAATTCCAAGAAATTACTCAATTTTATTCTTAAATAACGTTGTCTATTAGAAAAGATTAGTATATAATAAAAAAGTACGTTGCCATCTTAGCTCAGTCGGTAGAGCACCACCATGGTAAGGTGGGGGTCGTCGGTTCAAGCCCGATAGATGGCTTTCTTCATATTCATAAATGTTAAAGGCATAGGAACTTCCTATGCCTTTTTTTCTTTATTTAACGCCAAAATTTTATGTTCAATTTCTTGTATAATCGCTAAAAATTCTGCGTCTGATTTCCCTGTTGGATCTTCTAATCTCCAATCTTCTCTTTTTTTAGCTGGAAGAAAAGGACAATGAACTCCACATCCCATTGTAATTACATAGTCTATGGATGACGGTAAGACTTCTATTGTTTTTGGTTTTTGTTCTTTTTCCATATCAATGCCATAATGAGTTTTCATCAAGCGGATAGCATCTGGATTAATATGGTTTTTGATTTCTGTTCCTGCAGAATAAATTTCATATTCTGTGGATAAATGTTTTTTAGCTAAAGCTTCTGCAATTTGGCTTCGACAAGAATTATGTGTACAGATAAAAGCAATCTTTGGTTTTTCTGGCAAGTAGATCTCCTCCTTTGATTTATTTTTATCAAAAAGGAAGAAAGGAATCTTGTCAATAGTTATTTTTTCTCAATAAAGTTTTTTTTAAGAAAGTTGAGGAAAAAATTTGGGAAAAAATCGACAAAAAAAGATAAAATCTTGATAAAAACTTTATAATATTAAATAAATCTTTATATATGATAAGAAAAAAGTGAAATGAATCCTTTGATTATATTAAAATATAGTCATTACCAAGGAAATGAGGAAAACCAATGAAATCATATTTAAACTTAGTCAATGGAGAATGGAAAGGAACTTCTCAAACGATTACAATAAAAGAACCTGCGACAGGAAAAGAATTAGGTACAGTACCAGCAATGGAAGAAAAAGAAATTGAAGAAGTGATGCAAAGTGCACGTCAAGCACAAAAAGAATGGCAGGCATTAGCCGTTGTTGAACGAGCACAAATTTTACATCAAGCAGCTCAATTATTGAAAAAAGAAGCCGTGGAAATTGGTACATTATTATCCAAAGAAATTGCGAAAAGTAGAGCAGCTTCTATTCAAGAAGTGGAACGTACTGCAGATTTGATTGCTTATACGGCAGAAGAAGGATGCCGTATGGAAGGACAAATTTTAGAAGGAGGAAGTTTCTCTAAAAAAGATCAAAATAAAATTGCTTTTGTGCATAAAGAAGCAATGGGAGTTGTCTTGGCAATTGCGCCCTTCAACTATCCAGTGAACTTAGCTGCCTCTAAAATTGCTCCAGCATTAATTGGCGGGAATACAGTAGTGTTTAAAACACCTACTCAAGGAGCGATTTCTGGCCTACAATTAGCTCGTATTTTTCATGAAGCAGGAGTTCCTGCTGGAGTATTAAATACAGTTACTGGTAGAGGTTCAGTTATTGGGGATGCTTTAGTAACGCATCCAGAAGTTGATGCGATTAACTTTACAGGATCAACTGAAATTGGAACGCATATTGCAGAGCTTGCAGGAATGAAACCATGCATTATGGAATTAGGTGGGAAAGATGCAGCTTTAGTATTAGAAGATGCAGATTTAGAAAATGCGGCTAAAGAAATTGTCGCTGGAGCGTTCCAATATTCAGGACAACGTTGTACAGCGATTAAACGTGTATTTGTGACAGAAAAAAATGCGGATGCTTTAGTAGCAGCAATACAAAAAGAGATGGAAACCTTATCTGTTGGCTTACCAGAAGAGAATGCAGATATTACGCCTTTAATTGACCGTTTTGTGGCAGATCATATTGAATTTTTAATTGAAGATGCATTATTAAAAGGAGCAGTAGCGAAAACAAAGTATCAACGAGAAAGAAATTTAATTTGGCCAATGTTATTAGATCAAGTAACTGTAGATATGGATTTAGCTTGGGAAGAACCTTTTGGACCTGTATTACCTATTTTACGAGTAAAAGATGTAGAAGAAATGATTCGTCTGGCTAATGCTTCGGAGTATGGATTACAAAGTGCAATCTTTACAAATAACTATCCTTTAGCGATGGAGATTGGAAAAGCATTGAAAGTAGGGACAGTACACATGAACCATCGTACTCAACGTGGAGCGGACCACTTCCCATTTTTAGGAATTAAAAATTCTGGGCTTGGCGTGCAAGGCATTAAATATTCCATTGATGCGATGATGCGAATGAAATCTTTTGTTTTTGAACGTTAATTTTGAACCCTGATTTTACTTGTATTACAATAAAAACAAAGAAGGAATACAAGGAAAAGAAAGGAAGAATATACGATGATCATTACTACTTCTTCTACTTTGGAAGGTTATGAAATTGTAAATTATGAAGATATCGTCTTTGGAGAAGTAATTTCTGGAGCAAACTTTTTACGAGACTTTGGTGCAGGGGTGCGTAATGTGCTTGGAGGACGTGCTCGTGGTTATGAAAAAGATTTAATTCAAGCTAGAGAAAATGCACTTGCGGAAATGAAAAAAAGAGCAGCAGAATTAGATGCTGATGCCGTAATTGCGGTGGATATTCAATACCAAGTACTTGGTGATGAAAATAATATGTTAATGGTTACTTGCTCAGGAACTGCTGTTCAAATTCGAGAAAAATAAAAAGAAGCTAGATGTAAAAATCTCTACATCTAGCTTTTTTATTATCCTTCTTGGTTGCAAAGATAAGGTTCTTTTACTAAAGAAAGATCTAATACTGGCTCTTGATCGAAGTTTAATTCTACTTGTAAGTGATCTTGGTTAATCCAAGTATGAGGGAAGACTTCTCGAGCATTTTCTACATATTCTTCTGGATGGCGCATTGCTTGTGAGAAGTGAGTTAATAATAAACGATGAACGTTTCCTTCTTTAGCTAATGTGGCAGCATCATGGAAAGTCATGTGTTTATTTTTATCTGCTTTTTTCTTATCAGCAGAATCTCCATAGTTCGCACAGCAAACGAATAAATCACTATCTTGAACAAAGTTAGGAATGGTATCGATTGGTAAAGTATCAGTAATATAACTAATGGACAATCCTTTTCGTTCTTCTCCTAACACCATATCTTTCGTATAAGTAACGCCATCTAGCATTACTTCTTGTCCTTGTTGTAATGATTTCCAAGCAGCTTGTGGAACGTGGTTTGCTTTGGCTTTTTCGACATCAAATTTTGGTTGACGAGAAATATTAAAGCGATAACCTAAGCAAGGTCGAGTATGTTCCACGGGTAAAGTTTCAATGATTAAATCTCCATGAATGTCATCGTTATTGATGACCACAGGTTCTGTCGGATCTTCAATGACATTTACCTCATAATTTAGATAAGGGGAGATTAGACGGAAACCAGCTAAGACATCTTTTAATCCAGTAGGACCGATAATGGTGATAGGTTTTGTTCTACCAGAGTTACTAGTGGTTCCTAGCATTCCTTGTAATCCAATGACATGATCTCCATGCAAGTGGGTAATACAAATCACATCTAAATCTTTAAAACCGCTATTAATAGAACGCATAGAAACTTGAGTTCCTTCTCCGGCATCGACTAAAATCTTACGACCTTTATATTCAATCAAACCAGAAGATAAATAACGATCAGGAAGCGGAATGCTCCCACCAGAACCTAACATTGTTAATTTCAACATAATGATTACTCCTTTTTTTTAATCAATAGATAGAAAAAAGCCGTTACAAAGAACGGCTTTGAAATTATTGTTCGCGAATTAAATAGTCAAAAGCACTTAACGCTGCAGTAGCACCGCTACCCATGGAGATAATGATTTGTTTATACGTTTGAGTAGTACAATCTCCAGCAGCGAAGATACCTGGAACATTGGTGCGACCCACTTCGTCAATAATAATTTCACCACGTGGGGTACGAGCTACGGTATCTCCTAAGAAATCAGTATTTGGTACAAGACCGATTTGGATAAAGATACCGTCTAAATCCATATCTTTAACTTCTCCAGTTAAACGATCTTCATAGGCTACTTGTTCTACTTTTTCTTTTCCTTTAATTTCTTTCAAAGCGACGTTAGTCAAGATATCAATATTTGGTAACTCTTTTGCTCGTTTTTGTAATACTTGGTCTGCTTTTAAACGATCCATAAATTCAAAAACAGTAACATGACTGGCAATATTTGCTAGGTCAATCGCTGCTTCAATTCCTGAGTTACCACCACCAGCTACGGCTACTTTTTTACCAGCGAATAGAGGGGCATCACAGTGTGGACAATAGGCAACTCCTTTTGTACGGAACTCTTGTTCACCTGGAACATTTAAGTCACGCCAACGAGCACCTGTAGCTAAAACGATCGTTTTGGCTTGAATAATAACACCATTACGTAAAGTGATTTTAAACGGTGTATCTTTTTCGATAGAAGCTACTTTTTGTCCTTGGATGTAATCGATATCATACTCATCCATATGAGATTTTAAGCGTTGTGCCAACTGTGGTCCTTCGATGTAAGGGGTACCGATGACATTTTCGATTCCTAAAGTTTCATTAACTTGGCCACCCATTTGGTCAGAAATAATCGCTGTTTTAATTCCTTTACGACTCGCATAAATCGCCGCACTTGCCCCAGCAGGACCTGCACCGATAATGGCCATATCGTAAACTTCTTTTGTAAACGGTGCGAATTTTTCTGTATCATCTGATCCTAGTTTTTGTAAAATTTCATCTAAAGAGATTTTACCACTAGACCACAATTCACCATCTAAGAAAGTCGCAGGAACAGCCATAATATCTTTAGCTTCGACTTCTTCTTTGTACATGCCACCATCTACCATGGTATGGGTAATCTCTGGATTTAAAATTGCTAAAATATTTAGAGACTGCACCACATCTGGACAGTTATGGCAAGTTAAACTAACGTAAGTGACAAAATGAAGAGGGCCTTTTAAGGCTTGAATTTGTTTCTTTTGACTGTCTTCAATTTTTGGAGCACGACCTGCGACCTGTAATAGAGCTAAAATAAATGAATTATATTCATGCCCTAATGGTACACCCGCAAATGTGACACCACTTGGTTGCTCACCTTTCTTATCGATACGGAAAGCTGGAGTAAACTCCAGCTTTTCATACGTATAAGAGAGGTTTTTTTCATCTAAAGAACAAATTTCTTTAACAAATTGTTCTACTTTTTTGCTGTTTTCATCTTCACCCACACTTAATGTGAATTGGACGGGAGACTCTAACAATTTTAGAAATTCAAGCGTTTGTTGCTTTAATTGTTCATCTAACATAAAAAAACCTCGAGTTTAAAAATTATAATTTACCAACTAAATCAATACCTGGTGTTAATGTTGCTGCATTTTCTTTCCATTTTGCAGGGCAAGCTTCACCTGGGTGAGCAGCTACATATTGAGCAGCTTTGATTTTAGTTACTAATTGAGAAGCATCACGTCCAATTGAATCTGCGTTTACTTCCATTGCTTGAATTTTACCTTCAGGGTCAATAATGAAAGTACCACGTTGAGCTAAACCTGATTCTTCATCTAAAACATCGAACATAGAAATTAATTTATGAGCTGGGTCACCAATCATAGTGTATTCTAATTTATCGATACCACTATCTGGAGCATCGGCCCAAGCTTTATGTACGAAGTGAGTATCTGCTGAACATGAATATACTTCAACACCAATTGCTTTTAAGTCTGCATATTGATCTTGTAAGTCTTCTAATTCTGTTGGGCAAACGAAAGTAAAGTCTGCAGGGTAGAACATTAATACGCTCCAATGACCTTTCATATCTTCCGCAGTTACTTTTACAAAATCGTCAGCTCCTTTTTTGTATGCTGATAATTCAAATTCTTCTACAGTTTTTCCTACTAATGACATAGTTATCACCTCTTCAAAAAATTAGCTGAAATCAGAATGACTTCTGAATTCTTCTATATAATACTTATATATTATATTTTTAAGTCTGGCTATTAATTTGCTCAAAATATAAAAAATTATTTCGGTTTTCTATCGGCATAATGATGAGCACCAATTTTTCGAATCATCGTTAACATCAAACTATAGCAAATGATGATAAAGATTAAAATGAAAATCCAAGCCATCTTGAAGCCTAATTTATCAACAAAAAGACCAAATAGTACATTACCTGAAGCAAATCCAACTGCAAAGAAGATATTTACCCAAGCAAGAATTTGACTGGATTGACGCATACCAAATAGAGTTTGTACCATAACAGCAGGTGCAGACATATAGATATATCCAGATAATCCATAAAGAATAGCCCATAAGAAACCAAAACCTGCTTTTGGCATAAAGTTTAAGGTCAACATAGAAGCTGCAGAGAAGAATTGTAAGAAGAAAGCAACTCGTCCTCCGTTTAATAATCCACATTTAGAGATTAAAGCTCCACCAAAAATATTTCCTAATAAAGCAGCAATGGCAAAAGCAGAGCCGATTAAACCAATCGTTTTTGGTGTGAATTTGCAATATTCAAAGAAATTGGCATATTGACTCGATTGAGCGGCTACGTTTAAGCCAAGAAAAATCATTGAACTAGCTAAAATCCAGAAAGCAGGTAAGTGTTTTGTGCGGTCAAATCCAATCCCACATAAAGGAAGGGATTCGTGTTGCATCATAGATTTTACTTTTTCTGATTTCTTAATGCGTAATAATAAAACAATTCCAATTCCGGTAAATAAAGCGATGCTAGCACAAACAAAGTAAACACGATGTAAGGGCCAAGCTGCTAATAAGTTAGAAATGATAGGTTGCCAAAAGAAGTTCCCAATAGATCCACCGGCAAAAGCAATTCCTAACGCTAATGGTTTTTCATCTTTATCAAACCATTTTCCGATTAAATATGGAATCCCAAGAGCAGAGAATAAAATGACTCCGACTTGCATAATGGCATTAGCTAAATAAAATTGCCATAAATGAGTAGAAAAGGCATTGATATATAACCCTAAAGAGGTAATACAAATCCCTGCAAACATTAATCTTGGTGTTGGTAGCTTATCAAATAATTTCCCTACTACTGGAGAAGCAATCGATGAAGCAATGGAACCAAAAGTAAAAATTAATCCAATGCTTGCAATGTTAAAAGCAAAGTCTCGATGTAAGTAGTGGATAAATAGTGGCGAAATTTCTTGCGCCATTCCAAAGGGAAACATTTGCAGCAACATACAACAAAAAATAATTATGAAATGATGATGTTTAAAATTTTTAAAAGTCATAATTGCTTAATATTCCTTTCTCTTTCGTTTTCATATTCATCTTTGTCCGTCTTTATTTTATCACTCTTTGTGAATTGATAACGAATACAAAGGCTTTCCAATTTTTTTCGTATCTTTATGCTCTTTTTTACATAAATGAGAAAAAAAGAAGAAAATGTGAGAAAAAATAAGGAAAAGAAAATTTTTCTTTTTTTCGTATCACTGGACAAATGTACTATAATAAAGGAAGAAATATATACGGAGGCGATAACATGCGAAAATTTAAAGTCATGGATGGAAATGAAGCAGCAGCATCTGTTTCTTACCAACTAAGTGATGTAGCCATGATTTATCCCATCACACCAAGCTCACCAATGGCAGAATGGAGTGATCAATGGTCTGCACAACAGAAAAAAAATATTTTTGGCCATCCATTACTCGTAACAGAAATGCAGTCAGAAGCTGGGGCGGCAGCCGCAATGCATGGAGCATTACAAGCAGGAAGTTTAGCTGTGACCTATACTTCGTCGCAAGGCTTATTACTGATGATTCCAAACCTTTATAAAATGGTAGGAGAAAATTTACCTGGAGTTTTCCAAGTAGCTAGTCGTACGGTTGCCACAAGTGCGTTAAGTATTTTTGGGGACCATAGTGACGTAATGGCAGTGCGCCAAGCAGGAGCGATTATGTTATGTAGTAATACGGTGCAAGAAGTCATGGACTTATCTCCTGTTGCTCACTATTTAGCATTGAAAGCTCAATTGCCAGTGATTCACTTCTTTGATGGTTTCCAAACCAGTCATGAATTACAAAAAATTCAAACTTGGGAAGAAAAAGAATTAGAAGAGATGTTCCCTTGGGAAGATTATCAACGTTTTTATGATCGTCGATTAAGTAATGAACGTCCAGTAATTCAAGGAAGTGCACAAAATAGTGATATTCACTTCCAACAAAAAGAATTAGCAAATACGACTTATCTAAAAGTAGAAGATGAATTGAAAGCATTATATGAAGAAGTTAATCGTCGTTGTGGTACTTCTTATGCTCCTGTGGAATATTATGGTGCAGAAGATGCAATCAAAGTAGTCATTGCTTTAGGTTCTGTAGAACAAACGATTCGTCAGACAGTGGATGATTTATTAGATAAAGGGGAAAAAGTAGGAATGATTACCATTCGTCTTTATCGCCCATTCCCTGCACAATCTTTAATTGAAGCCTTACCAAAAACAGTAAAAGGCATTGCAGTTTTAGATCGAACCAAAGAACCTGGAAGCCAAGGAGAACCTTTATTATTAGATGTTCAAAGTGCTTTATATGAATCAGAAATTCGTCCATTAATTATTGGTGGTCGTTATGGATTGGCTTCAAAAGAAACAACACCAGGACAAATTTTAGCAGTCTTTCATGAATTAGAGAAGGGAAAAGAAGCGAAAAAACGCTTTACTATCGGTATTGAAGATGATGTCACTCATCTTTCATTACCTATCTTAGAAGAAATTGATTTAACCAGTCCAGAAGCTTATCAAGCAAAATTCTGGGGCTTTGGTTCCGATGGTACGGTTGGAGCAGTGAAATCAGCATTAAAAATGATTGGAAATGAGACCGATTCTTTTGTCCAAGGATTTTTTGCTTATGATTCAAAAAAATCAGGTGGATTGACTGTTTCCCATGCGCGAATTTCAGATCATCCGATTTCTTCAAACTATTTAGTTCATCAAGCAGATTTAGTAGCTTGTCATAATGCTTCTTATTTGCGTCTATATGATATGGTTGATGACTTGAAAGAAAACGGAATCTTCCTATTAAATACCTATTGGAATGAAGAACAAGTGATGAAGCATTTGCCAAAACGAATGAAAAAAGCGTTAGCAGAAAAAAATGCTCATCTATATATCATCAATGCTTTTGCACTAGCGAAAGAAGTTGGATTAGAACGCAAAATTAATACAATTATGATTACTTCTTTCTTTGATTGTTTACAAATTTTCCCACAAGAAAAATATATTGCCTTGTTAAATGATGCAATGGAAAAAATGTATGCTAGAAAAGCCAAAGGAGTAGTAGAACAAAACCAACAAGCCATTGCGGCAGCAGCTGGAGCTGCAAAAGAAGTGCATTATCCAAAAGAAGAATGGTTAGCACTAGAAATTACGGAGAAAAAAGAATCTACCGGTTCTCAATTTGTGGATGAAATTGTAACACCAATGTTGGCACAAAAAGGAGACCAATTGAGTGTTGAAGATTTACAACGAAATGAAATGGATGGAGGAGCCTTGCCATTAGGTACTGCTGCCTATGAAAAACGAGGAATTGCTCTAGAAATTCCAGTTTGGAATAAAGATCGTTGTATTCAATGTAATGAGTGTGCGTTTATTTGCCCACACGCAGCGATTCGTCCATTTGTTATGGATGAAGAAGAAAAAGAAGAAGCACCTGAAGGATTTGTAAGCTCTGTTATGAAGGGAGAAGATGGATTATATTATCGTATCCAAGTTTCTTTAGAAGATTGTACAGGTTGTGGATTGTGTGTTGAAGCTTGTCCTGCCAAAGGAAAAGCTTTAGAAATGCGTCCTTATGAAGAACAAAGGGAGCAAGCAATGAACTGGGCTTTTGCAATGACGTTAAAACAAAAAACTTTTGATTATGACAAAATGACCGTTGCTCGTAGCCAGTTACAAAAACCGTTAGTGGAATTTTCCGGTGCTTGTTCTGGGTGTGGAGAAACTTCTTATGTTAAGTTATTGACTCAACTTTATGGAGATCGTTTACGTATCGCAAACGCTACTGGATGTTCTTCTATTTGGGGAGCAAGTGCACCAACGACTCCATATACCACAAAAGAAGATGGTACGGGGGCAACATGGAGTAATTCATTACTAGAAGATAATGCTGAATTTGGATATGGAATGTATAGTGCAAGTAAACTTCGTCGCGATGAACTAGCAAAAGAAGTGGAAGAAATTATTCAAGACAACTTAGGTTCAGAAACCTTACGAGCTCTTTTACAAGATTGGAAAGATCACTATTTAGACAGTGAAGGAACAAAACAACGAGCTACAAAATTAATTGCTCAATTAGAACAAGAAAAAGATGAAAATGAACGATTAGCTCATTTATATACACAAAAAGAAGATTTTGTAAAACCAACGTATTGGCTTGTTGGTGGAGATGGTTGGGCCTATGATATTGGCTTTGGTGGAATTGACCACGTGCTTGCCAGTGGTGCCGATGTCAACATGCTAGTATTGGACAACGAAGTTTATTCTAATACTGGAGGACAAACTTCAAAAGCAACTCCAGCAGCAGCCATTGCGAAGTTCTCTGCTCAAGGAAAATATGCAGGAAAGAAAGATTTGGGAGCTATGGCTATGACTTATGAAAATGTTTATGTTGCTCAAATTTCTTTAAATTCACATCCTGTACAAACACTAAAAGCCATTGAAGAAGCAGAAAATTATAATGGTCCTTCCTTAATTATTGCCTTTGTTCCATGTATTGCTCATGGATTAAAGGGAGGTATGCATAGTGCCAAAGAACAAGCAGATTTAGCAGTTTCTTCTGGATATTGGTCTTTATATCGCTATCAACCTTGGGCAAAAGAAAAAGGAAAACAACCATTGACATTAGATTATAAACGTCCAAAATTTGATACGTTAAAAGATTACTTGATGTTACAACAACGCTTTGTGGCTTTGAAATCAGTAAATCCAGAAGTAGCAGAACAATTATATGAAAAGACAGCGCAACAAGCGATTCATCGATTCTTCTATTATGCAAGTTTAGCTGGTTCAGAAGAAAAACTACGTAAAAAACTATTGAAGGAAGAATAGAGTTGTATTCTGAAGAGTTATTTTTGTCGGATGATTTATGAGTCGTAAGAAAAAGAAATGATAAAAACAGACAGACGATGAAGAAAGGAAAAGCTACCTTTAGAAAATCAATAGGAATAAAAGGTAGTCGTAAAAATATGGAACAACAAATTGTACAAATACTTGAGCTTTTGAAAGCTCAAGTGTTTAACACTCATTTTTGGATTAATATCTTAGATATTTTGTTAGTTTGGTTCATCGTTTATAAAACCATTATGTTACTCAAAGGAACAAAAGCGATTCAAGTTGTTAAAGGAGTTGCTTTGATCTTAGTCATTCGAATGGTTAGTGGATGGATTGGATTAAATACGATTTCTTGGTTAATGGACCAATTTATCACGTACGGGGTGATTGCAGCAATTGTTATTTTCCAACCAGAAATTCGTAAAGGACTGGAACATCTAGGACGTTTTAAATTATTTAAAAAGAAAACCCAGGCAGGGTGGAAAAATAAAGAAGATGCGATTATCTTAGCGTATGATAAAGCAATCCAATATATGTCTAAACGTCGTATTGGGGCATTGATTACGATTCAAAGAAAAGTAGATTTAGAAGAATATATTGAAACAGGGATTCCCATTGATGCGGATATTTCTGGCGAGCTATTAATTAATATTTTTATTCCGAATACTCCTCTTCATGATGGAGCAGTAATTATTCGTGAAGATCATATTGCTGTTGCTTGTGCTTATTTACCTTTATCAGAAAGAACAACCATTCCTAAAGAATATGGAACTCGACATCGTGCTGCGGTAGGAATTAGTGAAGTTAGCGATGCGGTAACGATTGTTGTTTCAGAAGAGACAGGGAATGTAAGTATTACTCTTAATGGAGAAATGTATAACGACTTATCTCAAGAAATGTATTTGAAAATTTTACGCCAAGAATTAATTGTTGAAGAAGAAGCAAATCCTTCCATTTGGGAACAATTACGCAATAAAGGGGGACGCAAACGTGGGTAAATTTAGTCAAAGTAAATGGTTTTATTTATTTATTTCTCTCTTTTTTGCCTTACTTCTTTTCTTCAATGCCAATCATTCGAATCAAGAAGTAACTTTCCAAGAATCAAAAGGAACTGATGTCTATACAGAAACGATTTCTAATGTGCCGATTGAACTAGAATATGATAAGGATAAATATTTTGTAAATGCGGAAGTTTCTGATGTATCTGTTCGTCTATCTTCAAAAAATCGAGTAGCTTTAGATGCAGAAACGAATCGACAAACAAGACATTTTTCTGTTGTAGCTGATTTACAAAATTATACTCCAGGAACTTATGTCGTTCCTTTAACGGTGAAAAATTTGAATTCAGCACTAAAAGCTAGTCTTGGTACAAAGAAAATTACAGTGACTATTGCAAATAAAGAACAACGTAATTTTTCATTACAAACCAATGTCAATGAAAAATGGTTAGAAAAAGGAATGGAAATTCAAAATATTTCGATTCAACCTAAAACGGTAAAAATTAGTACTTCGACTCAAGATATGAATAAAATCCAAAAAGTAATGGTTATGTTGCCTGATCAAAGTGGAATTAAAAATGATTTCCAAGAACAAGGAGTCATTAAAGCTTATGATTTCAATGGTCAGGAAGTAAAAGTGGATTGTAATCCAAAACATGCGATTGTGTCTGTCAAGGTAGATCGTCCACATAAAAAGGTACCTTTGAATTTACTACAAAGTGGGACGCCTGCGAAAGGAATTGAAAATTATCAATTCTTATGTGATACCCAAGAGATTACTTTACAAGGAAAAATGAATGTCTTGAAGTCTATTCATAACGTGAATGTTTATGTTAATATAGACAATGTGGATAAAACACTAACAAGAAAAGTAAGTCTTTCTCTACCAGAAGGAGTAGAAAGCGACACTCATTCCGTTGCGGTAACTATTATTCCGCAGTTGAAACGGAATACGTAATTAAGAGAGGTTTAGATAATGGGAAAATATTTTGGTACAGATGGTGTTCGTGGTGTAGCTAACCAAGAGTTAACACCAGAATTAGCCTTTAAATTAGGACGTTGTGGAGGATTTGTGTTAACACAACATCACGTAGATCCTAGTCGTCGTCCTTTAGTTTTAGTGGCAAGAGATACACGTATTTCTGGACAAATGTTAGAACAAGCCCTAATTTCTGGATTATTATCTGTAGGGATTGAAGTTTTTCAATTAGGAGTTGTCTCAACACCTGCTGTAGCGTATTTAACACGTACACAAAATGCAGATGCTGGTGTAATGATTTCAGCATCACATAATCCAGCTTGTGACAATGGAATTAAATTCTTTGGTCCAGACGGATACAAATTATTAGATGAACAAGAAGCAGAAATTGAAGCTTTATTAGATGCCGAAGTGGATGAATTACCACGTCCATCAGCAGAAGGTTTAGGAACGGTTGATGAGTTCCCAGAAGGATTATTGAAATATGCACAATTCTTAACACAAACGATTAATGAAGATTTGTCTGGATTAACTGTTTGTTTAGACGCAGCAAACGGAGCAACTTCAACGATTGTGAATCGTTTATTTGCTGATTTAGAAACAGATTTTTATACAATGGGAATGCAACCTGATGGATTAAACATCAATGATGGTGTAGGTTCTACTCATCCAGAAGCTTTAGCAAAAATGGTCGTAGAAGAAGGTGCCGATTTAGGTTTAGCTTTTGATGGAGATGGAGACCGCTGTATTGCTGTAGATGAGTTAGGAAACTTAGTCGATGGTGATAAAATTATGTACATTTGTGGTAAATACATGAATGAAAATAATCGCCTTCATGAAAGTACGATTGTTTCTACAGTAATGAGTAATCTTGGATTCTATAAAGCACTAGAAAATGCAGGAATGAAATCTGTTGCGACTCAAGTAGGAGATCGTTACGTAGTAGAAGAAATGCGTAATCATCATTATAATTTTGGTGGAGAACAATCAGGTCATATTATCTTCTTAGACTACAATACAACAGGAGACGGATTGTTAACTGGAATTCAATTAATGAACGTAATGAAACAGACAGGTAAGAAATTATCTGAATTAGCTAGTGAAGTAGAAGAATATCCACAAGAATTAGTGAATATTCGTGTCACAGATAAGTATCATGCCTTAGAAAATCCAGAAATTGCAGCAGTAATTGCCGAAGCAGAAGAAGAAATGAATGGTGATGGGCGTATTTTAGTTCGTCCTTCAGGAACAGAACCATTATTACGTGTAATGGCAGAAGCACCAACAAAAGATAAAGTTCATTATTATGTAGAAAAAATTGCCGAAGTTGTTCGTGAACAAATCGGATTAGAAGATTAGAAAAAATGTAGCTTAGCTACATTTTTTCTTTTTATGAGAGAGGGAAGACCAATGATTTATTGTTATCAAGATCGCAAAGGGAATCTACCCATCATTGAGTGGTTAGAAGAAGTAGCTCATCAAGAAAAAAGTACCTATCAAAAAATGCTACACACTTTATCGCAAATGCAAGAGAAGACTCTACCTTTAGAAAGACCGTTAGTAAAAAAAACACCAAAACAAAGGACAGGGTATAATAATCTTTATAAAATGCGCCTAGGGAATTATCGTTTATTTTTCCAAGTGGAGCAACAAGATTATTACCTTTTACATGCTTTTTATAAAAAAACGCAAGCAACGCCAGAAAAAGAATTTCGTCAGGTGAAAAAAGAAATGAACGCTCAATCTTTTGTAGAGATTCCTAAAAAAATAATAAAATTAATTGAATCTTAGAAAAAACAAAAGCAAAAAATTTCTTTTTGTAGTATATTAGAACTGTTGAAAAATAAAAAGAAAGAGAGCAGACCGTCAATGATTGGACCTGTAGTGACTCACTATTTATTTCCAGAAGAGCTTTTAATTCCAGCTGAAAATGTAGCTCACGTTATGCCAGAACATTCTGTAATGCATGCTGCATTAGTGTTATCTAGTTTGGGATATAATCGAATCCCAGTAATTGATGATGACGGAAAATTTGCTGGAACGATCGGTTTATCAACCATTATGGGAGATTTACTAGATTGGGATGAAATCTCTGGAGAAAAAATGAAAACACTAAAAGTAGAAGATGTGATGGATCGAAAAAATAATGTTTTGGTGCAAGGATATGACGATGCCCAATTATTACGAGAAATGGTTCATTTTAACTTCCTACCGGTAGTCGATGAAAAGAATGTGTTTTTAGGGATTGTGACGAGAAAAGAAATTTTAAAACGAATCAATTTTTTAGCTCATGAATTAGAAAAAGAATATCGAATTGAGAAAAAATAAACGAAAAGTCTTCGCAAAAGTTATTGCGAAGATTTTTTTATTATATATTAGTATTTTGGAGAAAATAGATTGGATTAATATTAATGAGGGTTATATTTTAAAAAATTTATTGAAATTCATTTTAAATCAATTTATTGTTAATTTATCAAGCTTGATACTTACTTGAAGTAGGAGGAAATAACTTGAAAATTGAAGAATTTAAAGATATTAAAATAGCATACATGCGCAGAATTGGTGAATATGGTTTAGAAAATAAATCCTTGATGGAAAAATTCAAATTACATTTGGAACATCAGGAATTATTGGATGAAAGAACAATTATACTTGGTATAGCATTAGATAATCCTCTATATGTTTCAAAAGAAAATCAGCGTTATGATGTAGGTATGATCATCTCAGATGAAAATATTGATTATAATTTACCGATTCGTAATATTGATAATGGTCAATATGCTGTATTTGAAGTTGAACATGATGAAAAAGCGATATCAGAGTTTTGGGAAAATATCCAAACCTTAACTGCTGATTTAGTATTAGATGATTCAAAGCCAATCATTGAACGATATACTTTTCCAAAAATAGCATCAAATTTATGTGAATTTTGTATTCCTTTAAAATAAAGGAGAGTTAAAAAGAAAAAATGTGGACGAAACTAGGTTATTCAGCAAAAAGTTGGAAAGAAATTGATGCCTATGTAGCTCCATTACAAGCTCATGCTTGGGATAATCGTCAAAAACATATTGAAGCAATGATTCAACAAGCCTATAAATATTTAGGAAATAAATATTTGTAAGGAGCTTCATCTAGTCCAAAATATGGTGTAGATTGCTCAAGGTTAGTGATGCAAGCACTATATGCAGGAGGCATTGATCCTGCACCAATCAGTTCTATTCATCATGCATTCCCAGGAAACGAATATAATTCTAGAAATTTATGGGCTTCCCCAAAATTAAAACGAGTTTCTTATCAAGAACGCCAACGAGGAGACTTAATTTTCTATTATCAGCCAGGGACACAAACGATTTGGCATGTAGCAATTTATCTAGGAAATGATAAAGTAATCGAAAGTTGGCCACCAAAAGTTGTGGTTTGACCAATTCGTAATGCTCAGCGAAATGTTATCGCTGGAGTAAAAAGACCATTTTTATAAAAATAGTTCAGTAGGGAATTTTCCTTACTGAATTTTTTTACCAAAAAATTCTTGCACAATTTCAAGAGTATGCTATAATAAATAACAGAAATGCTCCCTTAGTTTAGTGGTAGAACATCGGATTCGTAACCCGGTAACGCCAGTTCAATTCTGGCAGGGAGCATTACCCAAATATAAATATGGCGGATGTGGCGAAGTGGTTAACGCTCCGGATTGTGGCTCCGGCATTCGAGGGTTCGATTCCCTTCATCCGCCTTACAAAGAAGAGAGAAGTGTTCTCTCTTTTTTTTTCATTTTTTGCCGTGATTTTTCTAATAATTAGTAATCTTTGACAGAGCAATTATACTATAATAAACGTATGAGAAATGTTTATAGGATTAAAGAGTAAGAGAGGTAATTATGAAAAAATATTATTCAACATTATTGATTAGTACGTTTTTATTGGGTGTACCAATGGTAGCTCAAGCAAAAGAAAAAGATACAACAAAAGAAGTGACAACAGAAACAACATCTACTTCAAAAAAAGGAGAGACAGTTTTTTATAATGGTAAGTTATTAACGATGAAGCCAGAAACAAAGGCGGTTCGCGATGCTAAGCCAGAAAAAGCTGGAAACCATACAATGGGAAGTTTTATTCCTAAAGGGCGACAAGGGTGTGATGTCTTCACGGTTGGGGATAAATCACGTCCTCGCCAAGATTTTATTGATGTATCTTCTTACCAAGGCGCAATGACTCAACGAGATTACAATACACTAAAGGCTCGTGGCGTTAAAGGAGTAGTTGTAAAATTAACAGAGGGAACGTCTTATCGTAACCCTTATGCTGGACAACAAATCTCTATGGCTAAAAAAGCGGGAATGAAAGTGTCTGTCTATCATTTTTCTCGTTTTAAAAATAAGGCTCAAGCAGAAGCAGAAGCAGATTACTTTGTTCAATATGCTCGCCAATTAGGATTAGGTAATAATACGTTAATGGTTAACGATATTGAAGATGCAGGATGTAATAATGGATATACAACACAAAATTCTGTTTATTTTGCCTTACGTTTAATTCGTACCCATGGAATTCAAAGTGTTTTACACTATGGCTATCAAAATTGGTTTGATACAGGGGTATTAGACCGCAACGTATTAGGAGCAGATAGTATTTGGATGGCGGCTTATCCATATTCTCCATCTGCGAATAATTTATGGTTTAAAGGATCTGTAGAGGCATGGCAATTCACTTCAACAATGCGTTTACCATCAGGAAATGATTATACAGGTTATATCGATGGAAATATTGATTATACGGGTCGTTTCACAGGAAAATCTACAACTAAACCAGAAGTTAAGCCAGAGGCAAAACCAGAAGAAAAACCAGAATTTCATCACTATAAAGCTTATGCAACAATTTTGAAAAATGATGCTCCTCGCTATAATAAATTAGCACCATTAACAAAAGTGGGTACAACAGAACAATTAAGTAATCATACATGGAAAATCAAAGGGTATTATGATGTTGATGGCATCCGTTATTATTCTTTATATGATCAAGAAGATCAATGGCATGGATATGTTCGTAAAAATGATGTGATAGAAAAAGAGAATCCACGAGGAGAAATGATTACTGGAACTAAACCGTATGCTTCTATCATTAAAGAAAATTACAATATTTGGCGTAATATTGATAATTTTAATACGATTATGGATAATAGTTCTAATTTAGTTAATCAAACTTATAAAGTACGTGGGGTTTATGCCCATTACAATGGAAGTTATTATGCTTCATTATATGATTCAGATGGTAATTGGCATGGATATATTAATACTGATGCTTTATCATGGGCAGATATGCCTAAGGGAGTATGGCATGATACAAAGGTATATGCTACGGTAATGAAGAAAAATTATAATATTTGGCGTGAATTAGAGGAATTCAAAACAATCAAACAACCAATTGAAAATGCTTATCAAAAAACTTATTTAGTAAAAGGTTGGTATAAACATATTAATGGTTCTGTTTATTATTCACTTTATAATGACGATAATCAATGGTGTGGATATGTAGATTCTAGAGCAATAAATGAAGCTGAAGAACCTAAAGGAGTTTATATACCATATGGTAAAGATGTAACTGTGGTAAAAGATAGTTATAATGTTTGGCGCGAGCTTAAGCAATTCAAAGATGTGAAAGATAAAAGTAAAAATCTTTATAATAAAACTTATTTAGCAAAAGGACTATATCATCATATTAATGGTTCTACATATTATTCATTATACGATGAAAATAATCAATGGCGTGGATATATTAATGCCAATGCTTGTCGTTAGGAGAAAGTTATGGAATTAAAAGTCAAAAAACTCGTTCCAGAGGCTGTTTTACCACAAAAAAATCACATTACAGATAGTGGGTTTGATCTATATTCAGTAGAAGATAGAACGTTAAGAACTGGAGAAAGAACTTGCATTCGTACTGGGATTGCTTGTATGTTTCCTCAAGGATTTGGTGGTGAAATCCGAGGGAGAAGTGGATTAACCACCAAAACAGGATTAATGGTATTACAAGGAACGATTGATTCTGATTATCGAGGAGAATTATTAGTCATTGTTCATAATTTAGGAGAAGAGTATACGATTCACAAAGGAGATCGTATTGCTCAATTAATCATTGAAAAGATTTATCCTTTCTCTGTTGTTGAATGTGAAGATTTTTCTACAGAAACAACACGAGGAACTAATGGCTTTGGTTCTTCTGGAAAATAATTATAGTATGTATGTATAAAGGGAAAAAATGAAATTAAAAACGTTATGGATTACTATTATTTCTCTATTCATTTGTGCAGGGATCTTAGGAGTTATTTTATATGAAAGTAGAGAATTAAATAAGAACCTTTCAGCTATTCGTCAATCAAAAAAAGCGCTGAATGATTCTTCTTTGTCCTCTAATAGCGAAATTAGGGATGATTCGCAAAGTATAGATGAAACGTCTATTCTTAAAAATGAAGTTAGAAGTATCGAGCCATATACTGATTTAGATTTTATTAAAAAGATAAAGGAACAAGAAAAAGGAGAATTGTTGGAAGTTAAGGTTGAATACGAAGGGAATCAACCCGTTTACCAAATTAAGCTTCAAAAAAGAGCAGCAGAATGGGAAGGAATTTTTAATGCTCAAACTAAAAAGTTATTATATACAGAACAAGAGGAAGAATATGATAACAGAACTATGAATTTTTCTTCTATTCGTCTTAACCCTAAAAAAGCAATTTCTTTTGCGAAAAAGAAAGTAGGGGGAATCCCTACTTCTTGGCAATTGGAATTAGAGCAAATAGGTGAGCCTCCTATTTATACCATTGATCTAAAAAGAATGGAAGATGGGAAAATAGAAGAAGCAGAAGTTAAAATTGATAGTGGGACTGGCAAAGTGATATCTGTAGAAAAAGAATTAGATGAAATAGATGACTAAAAGTTGGAAGATTTCTTCCAACTTTTTTTGTTGGGATAAAAGCGTTTTTTGTGAAACGTGATAAAATAAATAAATAGAGAGGAGAAATGATATGAAAGAAAAACAAAAAGGAGTACTATTAGCGATTATTGGTGCTTTATGTTGGGGGATTCAAGGACCGATTTCCCAATTTTTATTCCAAGAAATTACACTCCCAACCGAATGGCTGATGGGTGTGAAGATGACCTTAGCTGGAATTTTAATTTTGTTATTTACTGCTTGGAAAGAAAAAAAAGCCATTTTTGGTCCCTTTAAAAATAAAAAAGATACGATTCAATTACTATTATATGCTTATGTTGGATTAGCTTTGGTTCAATATATGTATTTTTTAACCATTAAAGCCAGTGATGCTGGAACAGCAACGATTTTGCAAAGCTTAGGTACAATTATGATTATCATTTTTACTATCTTTGTTTATCATAAGTGGCCCAATCGCAACGAATGGATTGCGGTAGTCGTAGCAATTATTGGTACTTATTTGTTAGTGACTCAACATGGAACGTTAGCGATTACAAAGAAAGCTTTAATTTTTGGATTATTATTAGCCTTTGGTGGCGCGATGCAAACGATGTTACCTGTACAATTATTAAAGAAATATAGTTCCTTTACTTTATTAGGATGGGGCATGTTATTTGGTGGTTTGTTATTTTCTATTATTCATCCATTTTGGGAAAATACTCCAGAAATGAATGGAATGACAATTAGTGCATTAATTTTTATTGTCTTATTTGGAACCGTTCTTTCTTATATTTGTTTTACAACAAGTTTGAAATATATTTCTGCTACTTCAGCTGGACTTCTTGCTTCCTTTGAACCAGCTTCAGCAACTTTAGGAGCAGTTCTCTTTTTAGGTACAAGTTTTACAGGCACACAAGTAATTGGAGCTTTACTTGTTCTAAGTACAGTCTTTATTTTAGCGCTACCGATTCCAAAGAAGAAAGGAGAACAATAAAATTATGCGTATTGGCGTATTAGATTCCGGAATTGGTGGATTAACCGTTTTAAAAACATTGATTGAAAATTTAGGAGCTCAGGAATATGTTTACTTTGGGGATGAAATTCATATGCCTTATGGAGAAAAACCATTAGCTCAAGTTCATGAATATGTTGAAAATATCGCTCAGTTTTTATATCAAGAAGAAAATATTGATCTTTTAGTTATTGCTTGTAATACCGCAACTGTAGCAAGTTTTCATATTTTACAAGAAGAATTATCGATTCCAGTCGTAGGAATGATTCAGCCAGGAAGTCAATTAGCATTAGAAAAAAGTAATAATCGACATATTGGTGTTTTAGCAACAAGAGGAACCGTCCAAAGTGAAGCTTATTTACAAAAATTGAAAGAGTTGGCGCCAGATTGTCAAGTCGTTCAAGAAGCTTGTCCTGATTTTGTGACGTTAATTGAAAAAACTCATGTTGCTCAAAAAGAGAAAGAACAAGCGATTTTCCAACATTGGACAAAATTATATCAACAAGATTCAAAAATTGATACAGTGATTTTAGGATGTACTCATTTTCCTATTTGGCAAGCGAACTTTCAAAAATATTTACCTTCTATCCATTGGGTAAATCCAGCGGAAGAAGTAGCTCGACAAGCAAAAAACTATGTCCCTAAAGAAGACAAAAAGGCAACTTTTACTTTTTATATTACAACAGGAAAAGAAGCATTTACGCAGCATTTAGAACAAATGTTGCCACATCTACCAATGGAAACAACAAGAATTAAGATCTTTGATTGGAAGAAAAGAGGATATGATGGAACAAAAAATTAAAAAATTAAACTGGTCTTCTTTTGAAAAAGAAACCGTAATTCAAGTCGAAGAAGAAAAAGGCTTTGCGATTTTTTCTTATCAACCTAATTCACAATTGATTTGGCAAAATATTCCAGAAACGATACAAAACTATCTTCTTCGTTTAGCTAAAAAAGAATTGACAGGAATCATCAAAGTAGAAACGTATGGTCAAGTGTCTCTATCTACGATTTATAATGGATGCTATTTCCTTTGTTCTTTCTACCATGATTTATCTACAAGCTTAGTGATAGAAAATGAAGACTTATGCGTTGGTTTTAATGATTATGGAGATTTAACAGAGTGTCAAATGAAGACAATCCAAACCATGCCAGAATGGAATGAAAACTTAGCTATATTGAGCCAACAATATAATCAAATCGCAGCGCAATGGAACTTTGGAAAGGAAAAAGGAAAGATGACAGAAAAAGAAATCGTAATTGCTACAAAAAATAAAGGTAAAGCAAAAGAATTTACGAATTTATTTGGTGAAAAAGGATATACAGTAAAAACATTACTAGATTTTCCAGAAATTGGTGATATCGCAGAAACAGGTTCTACGTTTACAGAGAACGCTCTACAAAAAGCACAAACCATTGCGGACTTATTACAGCGTCCTGTATTAGCGGATGATTCTGGTCTATGTGTCGATGCACTTCATGGAAAACCAGGGATTTATTCCGCTCGTTTTGCTAAAGATCATGATGATGCAGCGAATAATGCCAAATTATTGAGTGAGTTAGCAGGAGTTCCTGCTTTGGAAAGAACAGCTCATTTCCATTGTACCTTGGCTTTTGTTGCTCCGCATAAAGAACCATTAATTGTTGAAGGAGAAGTGGAAGGGTTAATTCATTCCTTCCCAGAAGGAGAAAATGGATTTGGCTATGATCCATTATTCTATTTACCAGAATTAGATTGTACGATGGCACAATTATCTCCAGAACAAAAAAATCAATTAAGTCATCGTGCAGTAGCTTTAAAACGTTTAGAAAAAGTATGGGAGGATTGGATGAATGAAACTACTATTGATGAGTGATACACATGGTCAAACGAAACGACTAGAACAAGCAATTCAACGTCATGAAAAGGAAGTAGATTTAATTTTACATGCTGGAGATAGTGAATTAGAAGATCAAGATCCAATTTTTAAAAAAATAATGGCAGTGGCAGGAAACTGTGATTTTCCTTCTGAACAAAAACCAAAAGAAAGAATAATTGAAAAAGAAGGAGAAACAATCTTTTTGGGTCATGGACATCAGGCACAAGTTAATTTTGGTTTATTATCTTTAGATTTATTAGCAGCAGAAAAAGGGGCACAAATTGTCGTTTATGGTCATACTCATGTGCCTTTTGTTCAATATGCTGAGGAGAGTGATCGTTTGATTATCAATCCAGGAAGCTTAGAATTTCCAAGAAATTTACCACCAAAAGCAAGTTATGCTATAGTAGAAACTACACCAGAACAACACAAAATTTCTTGGTATAGCGCATCAGGAGAAGAAAAACAAACGCTTACTTATACAAGGAAAAATAAGTAATTAATACGGAAAAACAATGGTAGATAATTCTTGCCATTGTTTTTTTATTCATAAGTGTTTGCAAAAAATGAAAACAAAATTGTATGGCATTTATGTATAATGAGCTTAAAAGAAAGAGTATTCATATTGAGAAAAAAAGTAATTATTATAAATTGCCATTTATACATATGAATACATTTTTATTTGGGATAGTGATGACTAATTATCAATCAATAAATTAGGGATGAATGAAATAGAGAAAAGAAAAAGGATACGGAAAATTCCGTATCCTTTTTTGTTATGGAGACGGTGGGAGTCGAACCCACGTCCAAATATATCGCCACTTCAGCTTCTACACTCATAGTTGCTTTATATTCATTCGCTTTTATTAGGAACGAAACAACACGTCTAATAAAAGCTAGTCTGGAATTCTCTTATTTATTTCTCAGACGGCAAAATAAATCGTATCCCACTTTCTCTGAAACCAAGAATTCCACATGGGCGATAGAATTCTTAGCTTTCGCCACTGCTTATTAGGCAGCTAATGCGAAGTTGTTATTGTTTTCTTTTGCAGTTATATTTAACTGTGCCTTTTAACGTAGATGCACTACGGAATGCTACTCAAGTTCGAACTATACCTGTCGAATCCGTAACGTCCCCTTAATATGCCTCTATTATACAAGAGGCATTATTGAAATGCAACGATTCTGTTTATTCCTCCAAAAGAAGGGCTTTTTCTTCCCATTCTTCTGCGGCTTGCTCATACTCTTCTTCGAGTTGAGCTACAGTTTCATGCATTTGATTTAAGGCATAGGAGTCATTTTGATATTCAGGAAGACACATTTCTTCTTGGATTTGTGTGATTTTTTGTTCTAATTCTTCCATTTTTTCTTCTAAAGCATCAACTGCTCGTTGTAATTTACGACGTTCTTTTTGTTCTTCTTTTGAAGATAAATATTGAGCTTTAGTAGAAGAGATA
This sequence comes from Catellicoccus marimammalium M35/04/3, assembly GCF_000313915.1. NCBI lineage: Bacteria > Bacillati > Bacillota > Bacilli > Lactobacillales > Enterococcaceae > Catellicoccus > Catellicoccus marimammalium. The sequence goes on along the minus strand of NZ_AMYT01000008.1, from coordinate 11,522 downwards.
ATTTCTTCTTTTTGTTCTTCTTCTTTTAAAAGAGATTTTTTTTCTTCTTCTTCTGCTTTTTTCTCTTCATAATAATCGTAATCTCCGTGATACAAAATCGATCCTTCAGGAGTTAATTCAATGATTTTTGTTGCGATACGATTAATAAAATAACGGTCATGACTCACAAATAGAAGAGTACCTTCATAATGAATTAAAGCGTCTTCTAATACTTCTTTACTATCTAAATCTAAATGGTTTGTTGGTTCATCTAGAATTAAGAAGTTTTCTTTTTGCATTGCAAGTTTTGCCAACAATAGGCGAGCTTTTTCGCCACCAGAGAGTTGAGCAACAGTCTTTTTAATATCTTCTCCTTTAAATAAAACACTGGCAAGTACCGTACGAATATCTTTTTCGTTGGTTAACGGATGTTCATCCCATAATTCTTGTAATACAGTTTTTTTAGGATGTAAAGAAGCTTGTTCTTGGTCATAATAACCAATTTCTACATTAGTACCAAAATGAATTGTTCCTGCTAGTGAAGGAATTTGTTTCATAATGGTTTTTAAAAGCGTAGACTTACCAATTCCGTTAGGTCCCACAATGGCAATGGCTTCTTGTTTACGAATATCCATTTGAATGTTCTTTGCTAAAGGAGTTTCATAGCCAATAGCTAAATCTTCTGTTTGTAAGACTACATTTCCAGAAGGTTGATCAATTGGAAAATGTAAACGGACAGATTCCGTATTCGCGGTTGGCGCTACAATGCGATCCATTTTTTCCAATTGTTTTTGACGACTTTGAGCTCGTTTCGTCGTAGAAGCACGAGCCATATTCTTTTGAATGAAAGTTTCCATTTTTTTAATTTCTTGTTGTTGCTTTTCATATTGTTTTTGTTGAGAAAGCAATTGCGTTTCTTTTTCAATCGTATATTGTGTGTAGTTTCCAACATAATGCTTACATTGCCCAAACTCTAACTCATAGACTTCATTAACGACTTTATCTAAGAAATAACGGTCGTGGCTGACAATAAGTAGAGCACCAACATAACCTTGTAAATAATTTTCTAACCAACGTAAAGTTTCAATATCTAGGTGGTTCGTTGGTTCATCCAAAATTAATAAATCTGGGCAAGTAAGTAACATTTTTGCCAAGGCTAAACGTGTTTTTTGTCCTCCAGAAAGGTCAGAAATTGGGGTGTCAAAATCAGATTCATAAAATTGGAATCCATGGAGAACTGAACGAATTTCTGATTCATAGGCATAGCCGTTTTCTTCTTGAAATTGATGCTGTAATTGGTCGTATTGTTGCATCAAACGTGTCAGTTCTTCGCCGCTAACTTCTGCCATTTCATTCTCTAATCGACGTAGTTCTTTTTCCTTTTGAATTAAAGGAGAAAAAGGTTCTAACATTTCTTGATAAATGGTTTTTTGACTATGTAAACCTGTATTTTGTTCCAAATATCCAATCGTTAAATCTTTTCTTTTAATTACTTCTCCTTCATCAGGACGAGTTTCTCCTGCGATAATTTTTAACAAAGTAGATTTTCCAGCTCCATTTCGACCGACAAGAGCAATTCTACTTTTATCTTGAATTTCCATTTGTACATGTGAAAATAAGACGTCTGCTCCAAAATGACGCGCTACGTCTTGTAATTGTAAGATAATCATAATTTTCTCCGTTTCTCATTCCATTTCTATTTTTATTCTACATGATATTTTTATAAGTGACTACTGACAAAATTGCGTCTATATTTTAGACATTTTTCACAAAGCTATGATAAAATAGAATTGGTAAAAGTATGTGTAATGTATGAAGAAAGGAATAAAAATATGTCTAGAAAAAAAGAATTAATGATTCCCAAAGCAACGGCAAAACGCCTACCGATTTATTATCGCTATGTTCGCACATTAGAAGAAGAAGGCGTACAAAAGTTTTCGTCCGCTGATTTAAGCGCTGCTGTTCATGTTGATAGCGCAACCATTCGTCGTGATTTTTCTTATTTTGGTGAATTAGGGAAACGTGGTTATGGTTATGATGTTCACCACATTTTATGCTTTTTCTCTGAAATTTTAAATGAAGATCGTCTGATGAATGTCGCTGTTGTTGGTATTGGGAATTTAGGAAGTGCGATTTTAAACTTTAAATTTCAAAATACAAAAAATATTCGCGTAAGCTGTGCTTTTGATATTCGTGAAGATTTAGTAGGCCGTATTATTGATGGCGTTCCAGTATATGATATGAAAGATTTAAAACAACAAATTCATCGTCAAAATATTGAAATTGCCGTTTTAACGATTCCAGAAGAACAAGCACAAGAAGCAGCTGATGCTCTTGTGGATGCAGGAGTCAAAGGGATTTTAAACTTTACTCCACAACATTTATCAGTACCAAAAGGGGTACAAGTACAAAATATTGATTTAACAACCGAATTACAAACGTTAATCTATTTTGTAAAAGCAAATGAAGCCAACGAATAAAACATGATATACTAAAGGTAAATTTTTAGAAAGTTATGGTGAAGAATTTGAAACAAGAGTTAAACTCAGAACGTTTATTGCGCGTAGCAAAAGAAATAACCCCAGGAAGTCGAGTGGCCGATATTGGTACGGATCATGCCTATTTACCAGTATATTTGATTGAAAATCAGATTGCTTCTTACGTTATTGGTAGTGAAATTGCGGAAGGCCCTTTAGAAAATGGTCGAGCAAATGTTGCCAAAGCTGGATTATCAAAGCAAATTGAATTGCGTTTTGGTAGCGGAGTAGAAACTTTAACTACAGATGATCATATCGATACGATTACGATTTGTGGAATGGGTGGAAAGACCATTGTTTCAATTTTAGCTAAAGGCTGGGAAGATGGATTACTACCTGTAAAAGAATTAGTATTGCAACCAAATACAGATGAACATCTGGTTCGCTTTTGGTTAACTCAACATGGGTATACAATCACCAATGAGTCTTTATTAACAGAAAGAAAAGGAACTTACGAAATTATCACTGCTCAATATACAGAAGAAGTTCCTACGTATTCACATTTAGAATTACGTTTTGGTCCTTTCTTATTAGCAGAGAAAAGTGTAGAATTTCAAGAAAAACAACAAAAAGAGTTAGAAAATTACCAAAGAGTATATCAAAAAATCCCTGAAGGAACAGCGAAGGCAAATTACATTGCCCAAAAGATAAAAGAACTTAAAGAGGTGCTGTCATGTTAGGAACAGAGTTGATTGCTCGCTTTGAACAACATTTTCCACTTTCTTTAGGAGAAAAAGGAGATCCAAATGGGCTACATATTGGCACATTGAATAAAGAAGTTCAACGAGTAATGATTACTTTAGATGTCCGTCCCAATGTTGTTGCTGAGGCAATTGAGAAAGAAGTGGATTTAATTATTGCTAAGCATCCACCACTATTTCGACCAGCAGAACGATTGACGGATGCAGATCCACAAACGAATATGTATTTAGATTTGATTGAACATCATATCGCAGTGTATGCTGCACATACAAATATGGACATTGTAGAAGACGGATTAAACGATTGGTTCTGTGAAGCTTTAGGTGTTCATGAGACAACATTTTTGACACAGACCCATGAATTTCCTTATTATATTCTACAAACTATGGTACCTACAGCATATGCTCAGACGGTTCGCTCTGCTTTAGCAGAAGCTGGAGCAGGGACGCTTGGTGCTTATGAAAAATGTAGTTTTAGTACGGTCGGTTTAGGTCGTTTCGAACCGACAATGGATGCTAATCCTTTTATTGGTAGTGAAAATCAATTAGAGGAAGTCGCAGAAGAAAAAATTGAAGTTTTAGTGGATCAAGCTTCATTATCTTCAGTGATTGCGGCACTGTTAGAACACCATCCTTATGAAACACCAAGTTATCAATGTTTCCCAACAACTGTTCCAACACAAACCTTTGGAATTGGTAGAATTGGGAATTTATCTGCACCTTGCTCATTAAAGGAATTAGCTGATAAAATAAAAGAGAAGTTCCACGTTGATCATGTACGATTAATTTCAAAAGAAGATAATCCAATGGTACAAAGAGTGGCCATTTGTGGTGGAAGTGGACAAAAATTTTATTCAGATGCTTTACGTAAGGGAGCAGATGTTTATATTACTGGTGACGTTTATTATCATACAGGACATGATATGTTAGAAACAGGAATGTCTGTCATTGATGCGGGTCACTATATTGAAAATTATTGTAAAGAGCGTCTTGTTACGCTATTAGAAGGTTGGAAGCAAGCGAACCACTGGGAAGTAGAGATATTTGCCAGTCAAGAGGATACTAATCCTTTTGTCGCTTACTAATATATATATTATGGATTTAAAGGAGGAAGAAAGATGTACGAAAATTTAGTACCTCGTTTCCTAAAATATGTAAAAATTAATACACGTTCAGATGCAACTAGCACAACTACTCCATCTACTCCATCACAAGTAGAATTTGCAAAAATGATGATGGAAGAATTAAAAGAGTTAGGGATGAGCGATGTTCATTACAACGAACATAATGGTTATGTAATTGCGACTTTACCAGCAAATACAGACAAAGAAGGAGTTCGTAGTATCGGTTTCTTATCTCATATGGATACTGCTGACTTCAACGCTGAAGGTGTAAATCCACAAATCGTTGAAAATTACGATGGAAAATCAGATATTCCTCTTGATAAAGAAGGAAAATATGTATTAAGTCCTAAAGATTTCCCTAACTTACACAATTATGAAGGAAATACATTAATTACTACCGATGGATCTACTTTATTAGGTGCCGATGATAAATCAGGAATTGCTGAAATTATGACAGCAATGGAATATTTCATTAAACATCCAGAAATTAAACATGGTAAAATCATGGTTGGTTTTGGTCCAGATGAAGAAATTGGTATCGGTGCTGATAAGTTTGATGTCAATGATTTTGATGTGGACTTTGCTTACACTATTGATGGTGGTCCATTAGGTGAATTAGAATATGAAACATTTAATGCCGCAGATGCACAAATTAAATTTGTTGGTAAAAATGTTCACCCAGGTACAGCGAAAGATACAATGGTTAATGCTTTGAAATTAGCGATTGCCTTTGATAACTACTTACCAAACTTAGAAACACCAGAAAATACAGACGGTTATGAAGGATTCTATCACTTATATGATTTAAGCGGAAATGAAGAAGAAGCAAATGCAGCTTACATTATTCGTGATCATAATCATGATAAATTTGAAGATCGTAAACAAACAATGCAATTTATCGCTAAACGTATGAATGAAGTATTAGGCATGGAACGTGTTCAAATTACATTGAACGATCAATACTACAACATGGGTGAAGTGATTGAAAAAGATATGTCTATCATCGACTTAGCAGAAGAAGCAATGCGCGAAGTAGGCATTACTCCAGATGTGAAACCAGTTCGTGGAGGAACAGATGGTTCTAAGATCAGCTTTATGGGTATTCCTACACCTAACATCTTTACTGGTGGAGAAAACATGCATGGTCGTTTTGAATTTATCTCTGTAGACACAATGAAAAAAGCAGTAGATACTATTATTAAATTAGTAGAATTAAACGAAGAAAAAGCATAAAAACAAACAAAATAAAGGAGAGAGATAAGGAGTTCCTTGTCTCTCTTTTTTACTTAATGTATGAGGGAAAAAATGAAAGTAAAAATTGGAATCAGTTTAATGATTGGATTATCACTACTTACTGCTTGTGGAGTAAAAGAAGAAACAACCACTTCTTCATCTTCCACCTCTGCTTCCAGTGCTTCTTTAAACGAAGAAGATTACCAAAAAGACTTAGCCCGAGCAGAAGATAATATCGATCAAGAAAATTGGAACACAGCGTTGCATGATTTAGACGAAGCAGCAAAGTATAAAAATACAGCACAAGTAAAAGGGTATCGTCTACAGATTCGTTCTTACCAAAAGGCAAAGGCACAAGAAGAGGCTGGAGATCTTTCTACAGCTGAAAAGTTATATACAGATGTTACAAAAGTAAAAAATGGCTATGCTCCATTAAAAGATAAAGCAGAGAAAAAATTAGAAGCATGTCAAAATAAAAAGAAAGAAGAAAACGAGTCTGTAAAAGAAGAAGTAAAAGTAGCAGATACTCAGGAGTCATCCATCCAACAAGAAGAAAGTACAAAATCTTCAGGTAACGTCTATTGGAATGCGCAAAAGAATCAACAACTGGGTCAGTATATGAAAGAATGGGAACAAGAGATGGACCAAAATTATACTCAAGGAGACGTCAATCCTAATCGTAATTCCATTTATATGACCGCAAGTTTTTTCCAAGATGGAAAAGGATTTGCAGTAGAAGGACAAACTGCTCCTATTGTAGCTAGTGCAGATGGAAATACTCAAGAAGGAGCCTATAATGTCGTCGCTGCCTATGCTTCGACTCCAGGAAAAGATAATCAAATTCGTCGTTATCTTTTTGCTATTCATCAAGGAGAGCCAATAGTTCTTGTAAATGAAGGAAAAGAAGAGAATGGAAATATTCTTTTTTATCCAACAAAAAATATTCCTCTACAACAAGAATTTACAAAATTAGTACAATCCTAAAAGCAGAGAAAAATTTTCTTTTTTGCTATAATAAAAGTGTAAGAAAAAAAGAAAAAGAGGCGATCAAAATGACAAAAGGTCAAAAAGGATTGTGGATTTGTTTAGGTGGTTTAACAGTGATTGGTGGAGCGTTACTTGCACTACGTCATGAAGAGAAAAAAGGAACAAAAGAAGAAGTAACTGACAAAAAAGAAGTAGACAAAGTAAATACTTCTCCTACAGATTCTACACCAAAAGAAGAAGAGATTACTGTTCCTTTGCCAGAAGAAAAAGTGGTCACTAAAAAAGAAGTGAATATCCAACCAACCTCTAAAGATGTGATAGAAGATAAAGAAGATGATTCTTTAAATTCAAAAGAAGAAAAAGAAATAACCGAGGATGATTCTTCTGAAAAAGAAGAAGTATCTACCGCTGTAGAAGAATAAAAAAAGAGTCGAGAATTTCTCGACTCTTTTTGTCTTTATGATTAGGCAACAAAGATACCTACGATAGAACCTGCAATTAAAGAAGAAATAAAGGCTACAAGTAACACTTTAAATCCTTTTTTGTAGAAGACATCGCTTTGTTTTTCGCTAACTCCTGAAATTGCTCCTCCAACGATACCGATAGAAGATAAATTCGCAAATGAAAGCATAGATACAGAAGCGATTGCTTTTGCGTGGTTTGAAAGATCCATGTTGGCCATGCTAGAGATAGAAACGAATTCGTTAGAAACTAATTTTGTAGCAATTAAGTTTCCAACTTCTAATGATTCGTTACCACATCCCATAATCCAAGCTAATGGACTGAAAACGTATCCTAAAATATGTTGGAAATCGATGCCAAAAGCGCCATCACAAATCATATTTAATAATTGAATTAATGCTAAGAAAGCCATTAAGCTGATACCGATAGCGATAACAGTGTTAAAACCAGTTGTAGCGTAATCTCCAATTACTTGTAGAACATTTCCAGCTGGTTTGTTATCAATAAAGCTCATATCTACTTCTGCCTCATTGTTGACATCGCGAGGGAAGACAATATTGATAACAAATAATCCCATGAAGATGTTCATTACAGTAGCTGTTACAACATAACGTGGTTCTAACATTTGTAAGTAGGCACCGATAATTGTACTAGAAATGGTACTTACCCCACAAATCGCCATAGCGTAAATTTGACGTGGGTTCAAATTATCGATAAATTCCTTCGCAGAGACGAATACTCCACTTTGACTTAACATAAAAGCATTGATTGAGTTGAAAGAAATTAACTCATCTTCTCCAGAAATAATTCCTAATGCTTTTCCTAACCATTTGCTGATGAATTGTAAAATTCCAAACTTCAATAATAAACCAACTAATACACTGATGAATAAAATAGGCATTAATGTATTTAAGATGAAAGTAATTTGACCTTTGTTTGTTAAATTACCAAATACAAATTCTACCCCACTCATCGCTGCGGTTGTTAAGTAATTAAAGAAGCTAGCAACTCCATTCGCTGCTGCAATCCCAAATTGAGTATTTAAGAAAATAAAAGCACACACTGCAGCGAGTACCAATAAGATGATTGGATACTTCCAACGAATGTTTTTACGATTGTCACTTAGTAAGAATAAAATTCCGATTAAAATGACAACACCAATAATTCCGATAAATTGCATCTCACCATTCCTTTACTATTAAATTTTCATTGTTGTATATTATAACGAAAAGAGCATCGGAATTCAAATCCTTTTTTTATTTTCTATAATATGAGAATTCAATATATACCAATTTAAATAAAAGTTTGACATGAATCTTTTAAGGTGCTATATTTACGATGTTAAATCAAGAGGTAAAGAAATAGTAATGGAATATACCAATTTAATTTATATCATTTGAAGTTTAGAAATTGTAGGAGGCTATTATGTGTGGAATCGTCGGAGTGGTTGGAAATCAAAATGCCACTGAAATGTTATTACAAGGATTAGAAAAATTAGAATATCGAGGCTATGATTCAGCAGGAATCTTTGTCTTAGATGGAAATAAAGAACAATTAGTAAAAGAAGTAGGTCGCATTAAAAACTTACGTGCGGCAGTAGAAAAAGAAAATGTAAGTGGAGCATTAGGAATTGGTCACACTCGTTGGGCAACACACGGCAAACCAACAAAAGATAATGCACACCCACATTGTTCAGAAGATCAACGTTATGCTTTAGTGCATAATGGGGTTATTGAAAATTATAAAGAGCTAAAAGAAAAATATTTACGTGATGTGAACTTCCATAGTGATACAGATACAGAAGTGATTGTCCAATTAGTAGGTCATTTTGCCAAAGAAGGTTTATCGACAAAAGAAGCATTCAAAAAAGTATTATCTGAATTAGAAGGTTCATATGCGTTAGCTTTGATTGATGTTCAAGATGAAAATACATTATATGTAGCGAAAAATAAAAGTCCATTATTAGTCGGCATTGGAGAAGACTTTCATGTAGTATGTAGTGATGCCATGGCTATGGTTGCTTATACAAAACAATTCTTAGAAATTATGGATAAAGAATTGGTAATTTTAACAAAAGAGGATGTAGTGATTGAAGATGTCCAAGGGCAAGTACAAGAACGTACTCCTTTTGAAGCAAAAGTAGATATGAGTGACATTGATAAAGGAACTTATGAACACTACATGTTAAAAGAAATTGATGAACAACCAGCAGTAATGCGTAAAATTATTCAAGCATATCAAGAAAAACCAATTTCTCAAGATTTATTAGCTCAAGTAGCACAAAGCGATCGTATCTATATTGTAGCTTGTGGAACAAGTGCTCATGCGGGTTGGATTGGTAAAAACTTAATCGAAAACTGGGCAGGAATTCCAGTAGAAGTACATATTGCAAGTGAATTTGGTTATCATCAACCTGTATTATCAGAACGTCCATTCTTCATCTTTATTAGTCAAAGTGGAGAAACTGCGGATAGCCGTCAAGTATTAGTAAAAGTAAAAGAACAGGGATATCCAATGTTAACTTTAACGAACGTAGAAGGATCTACGTTATCTCGTGAAGCGAATGCAACCTTATTATTACATGCAGGTCCAGAAATCGCAGTGGCTTCAACAAAAGCGTATACAGCTCAAGTAGCTGTCCTATCTATTTTAGCTCAAAATTTAGGGGCTTATTTAGGAAAAGAAGAAGCGAAAAAAGTAGATGTCTTCCATGAATTATCTATCGTAGCGAATGCTCAAGCGAGTGTATTGGCGCAACGCGATGAATTAGCAGAATTAGCAGATCGTTATTTAGCTCAAGCTTCTTCTACTTTCTACTTAGGTCGTTATAACGATTATTATGTTGCTTTAGAAGCGGCTTTGAAATTAAAAGAAATTTCTTATATTCAAGCGGAAGGATTTGCAGCAGGGGAATTAAAACATGGACCAATCGCTTTAATTGAAGAAGGAGTTCCAGTAGTCGTTTTAATGACAGATCCAACGACAGTAGCCCAAACACGAGGAAATATTGAAGAAGTTCAAAGTCGTGGAGCTGAAGTAATTTCTATTGCGACAGAAGAATTAGCTAACGAAAAAACAACTTTTGTGTTAGAAAATATTCATCCATTAATGACAGCATTAGTTTCTGTTGTTCCATGCCAATTATTAGCTTACTACACAACCCTACAAAAAGGATACGATGTAGATAAACCTCGTAACTTAGCAAAATCAGTAACAGTAGAATAATGAATCAAGAGTCTTTAAAAGTCTTCTCTTTTGAAGACTCTTTTTTTTGCTTTGTATAATCAAAGAGCAATTGGAAAGTAAGAAAAGAGATTTTATAAAAATACAGAGTAACTCGCTTTGGAATGTTTTTGGCATAATCCATAAATTCAAAAAGTATTAGTGATAATAAGAGTAGGATAAAGATATTAGAAAAAAACGGTGTTACAATAAATGTAGGATAAAAATGAAGGGTAAGTAAGAAAGAACGATGATTGATTTTATAAAGAATTTATTTTCTAGCCATCTTAGTGAAAAAGAAAAATATATTTACGCTCATATTGGTAAAATTGCTTTATGGCTCTTTCCAATTTTAGTTGTCCTTTTAAGTACAGCTCAAATTTGGTTCCATAGTTCCACTTTAAGATTATTAACCTTATTTTGTGGTGGAGCTTTTTTGGTTTTATTTTTACTATCACTATTTTTCAGCTTAAAATATAAAGAGTAGAATGATAAAGGACGAGGAAGTTTTCTCGTCCTTTTATTTTTTATTCATTCATTTTTAGATTTGACGATCGTAAAGAATCGGTTCTGAGAAGCCAAAAATTAGTTTTTCATGAGCATAGATTTTTTCATCTACTTGTAATTGATTTGGTGTAAAACATTCATTTAAAACAAAATAACGATCTTTTCCTGTTTGACTCACACTATGTGTAGTCCAATGACCTTCATCTGTTCGTTCAAAGATTGCTTCTTCAAATTGTGAGCTTTTTTGTAATTCACAATAATTGATAGTGGGAAAAGTAGCAACTGTTTTAATCACTTTTCCATCTGTTCCTTTAGGTAAGCGATAAGAATACATCTTAATTTTATTTTCGCTGATAGGCATAAATTGGAAGAGGTGAGCAGAAGTTTTGTTTTTTCCTTGTAATAAATAAGTGTTTTCTTCTAAAAGAAAAGCCATTTTTTCTTCTGGAAGTTGTTGGATTTTATCTGTAACAAGTGTGTTTTTGTGTTTAGCAAAGGGAAAATCTTCGCTCTTTTTTTCTTCCCACTGCTGACGATTATCAAAGTTTCCTACAAGATAAGAAAGAAATTCCTTCCATGTATCCATAATGATCATCCTTTCCATTGTGTTCGTATTTATCGTACTCTTTTTCACAAAGAAACTCAAAAATAAGTGCTATCCAAAAAGATGGAACTGAAAAAAACGTCAGTATTGAAAAAAATTTCAATATTAACAAAAAAAGAAGACCGGATTATGATAACTATTGTCAACAAAAGAGGTTGATGTCGAG